>NZ_JAKZIW010000052.1:0-14702 GCF_031143325.1 Enterococcus sp. FR204
GACAAAAGTGTTCTTTACTTCTGTCTCACGCTCTTTTTTTGTTATATTCGTCTTTTCCGATCCTTCTCTTGACACAATTCATTTAACTGATCACTGGTACTTGAACACCTAATGTTCTAGTCATTTTTATAAACGATTCAATACTTCATCCACATTTTTGATCATCACGGATATCGTACCATCCGGATTATTCACAAATTTAATCAAATCTGGGTTGCGATATACATCTACTGGTACGATCAGTTCGATCCCGTTTGATAGCTTGAATTTTTGTTTTCCAAATTTTTTCTCAGAAATTTCTTGCACTTCTTTTACAGGAGGTGCTTCTGGGACAAATCCTTGCTCTTGTACTTCTTCTTTAAAAGCCATTTTTGCCGTGATGTTTTCCTTGAAGACTTTTTCCGCAATCATCTCATGATCCAACCGACCTTTTTCTTCTATCGTATCATAGACAGCTTCTTTCAAATCAGCCATGATATCAAATTCTTCTGTCTCAAATTTTTTTCCAAGATGCTTGGCTACTTTTTGGATCACTTTTACATTTTCTTCTAAAGAAGGTGCAGGAACACTTTCGATCACTCTTCCAGAAAAATAAAGCTCTTTTTTGCCAGAAAACTCATATTTTTTTTCAATTAATTCGTAGGTCCAATCAGTCAAATTCACAGCGAATGCTTCATCTGCTTTTTGTGTTTTCGCCCCTAGAATTGCTCGATTCAAAATCAAGCGGTTGTCGATCCCTGCTTCGTCTGCTTCAACAAAGTGAGTGTAAGCCTCACGATAATTGACTTTCAATAAAGATAAGTACATCACTGTATCTAATTCATACAAAACAACAAATACATCTGCACTAGGTGCTTCTTCACTTTCTTGGTAGATATCGAACCACCGCTGAACGATTGCTTCACTTGCTTCCACAAAATTTTCTTGAGCGATTTTAAGTGATTCAACGATCATGCTTTCTTCTGCTAGTTGTCCAGTTTTTGTTTGAGCAGAAGAGATTTTTTGGATCTTCTTTTGAAGAAAATCACGAATATATTCTTTTGTCAGATCCAGCTCTTTTTGTGAAAAGACTGGAGAACCAGTTTCTCTGTCAATAATATGCAGAATTGCTTTTTTTAAATAGATATCCATTTTCTCATTCCCTTCTGTCTTAGTTTACGGAAAAAAAATCAAAAATACCATAATCAAAATCATTTTCTTTTAAACAAAAATTTCAAGAGTAGAAACAAAATGGATTCTTTTTTTCGAAAAATGCGCTACACTTATAGTTGAACGAATAAAAAAGGAGCTGAAAGTATGAATTCATTAACAAGCACTTATCGTCTATCAAATGGTTACGAAATCCCGGTAGTAGGATTCGGCACATGGCAAACACCTGATGGGGATGTCGCTGTTTCCTCTGTTAAAGAAGCGCTGGCTGCAGGTTATCGCCATATCGATACTGCCCAAGGATACAAGAATGAAGAAAGTGTCGGCCAAGCGATTAAGGAAAGTGGAATTCCTAGAGAAGAGATATTCTTGACAACAAAATTATGGAATGCAAACCACAGCTATGAACTTGTGATGTCTTCTTTTGAAGAATCATTGAAGAAGCTCCAAACAGATTATTTAGATCTGTTTTTGATCCACTGGCCAAACCCTGTTGCTTTTCGTGATAATTGGGAACAAGCAAATGCAGATACATGGCGAGCATTTGAAGAACTGTATGAAGCAGGTAAAATCAAAGCAATCGGTGTGAGCAATTTCTTACCCCACCATCTAGATACACTAGCAAAAACAGCAAAAATTATGCCGATGGTCAATCAAGTTTTCCTTGCACCAGGCGAATTACAGCCAACTGTAGTTGAGTATGCAAAAAAACATGATATGATCCTCGAAGCATATAGTCCATTAGGCACTGGTAAAATCTTCGATGTGCCTGAAATGAAACAAATCGCTGAAGCACATGACAAGACGATTGCACAAGTTGCTTTGCGTTGGTCGCTGCAACACGAATTCCTTCCTCTTCCTAAGTCAGTGACACCAAACAGAATCAAAGAAAATACTGAATTATTTGATTTTGAATTAACAGAAGAAGAAATGAAACAAATTGATCAGTTAGATGGTGTAGTCGGCAAAGCAAAAGACCCAGATACTACCCAATTTTAAGTCGAAAGGTGATTTTATGGATCCAATCGAACGCTTGAATTCTCTCTCGGAAGAAGTTACCCAGACTTTTCATTCCGATTTTGTCTTTTTGATCGATGCAGAGAAAATCCAACATTTTCCTGCAAGAAACTGGACACATGATCAAATCATCGAAGAACTGAAAAAACGGTTCGATCATTCGCTAATGGTCAAACCCTGGCACGAACATGAAGTCATTTATTCACCTGAACTACCTGTTTTTGCCTTGATACCGAAAAAATAGAAAGAATGGAACGGATTATGTATATATACATAATCCGTTCCATTCTTTATTTTTCTTTCAAAAAACGGGAAAATACGCAAATTTTTCTGTTGTAATTTGCGTATACGCAAGTTTTTTTGCATTACTCCTTTTCATTTGGCTGTTTTTTTCTTATAATCGAAAGGGTATGAGCGAAGGAGAGAACATATGAAGAAAAAACAGAAACAAAAATTATTAAATCAATTCCGTCCTTCATTGGATGGTGTAAGAGGACAATTATTCCGTTCTCTAGAAGAAGAGAGCTTGCGACGTTATGGTTTGCCGTTACAAGTCATGCTTGATCCCAAAAACCGTCAAATCTTAACGATCGGATTAGCTGGGAAAACAAATGAAGATACACGGATCAACGTGCCAATCGATGACAACTTCAATACTGTATTAAAGAGAATTCGTTCAGGAGAAAACGGGATTTTCGAACGATTCCGTGACAATCTTCTTATTGAAATCGTGTCTTACTGGAATGATCAACGATTGAAAAACGATGAACCAACTGCGCAAGCTGTTGCGACACCAGTTACAGAAGAAACAGTCAGTGTGCCAGAAGAAAAAACGGAAAAACCAAAAGCGGACACAACTGAAAATACACGCTCAACTGATACGAATGCCGCTTTAAGTTTTGCTGATTTTTCAAAAGCCGTTGCTGAGTATCCTAAATTTTACACAGAACAAAATGAACATGAAGTAGTTATTAATGAAAAAAATGCTGATGAACCTCGTAAATTAGCAACTATTTCTATGACTACTGAAAATGAGTTCGTTATCGAAAAAGCACTCGAACGGAAATACAAAGTCAAATTGACTTTGATTCCTTTGATCGAACAATTTGCAGCGACAGCGATTACTGATCGATAAAAATTCTATTTGTCATAAAAGGCTGGGATTTAAAATCCCAGCCTTTTTAGTCATATAATAATTTCTACAGCAAGTAAAAAGAAATTCCTTCTAACATCAGACTCAAATATCAGCTTGACCTGTCCAACAAATCACCTATGATCCTACAATGTTAGGCGACTTCTCTTCTACCTGAAGATATCTTGGAGTTGCCTGATTTCTTAAGATGCCTAACCTTAACTATAAAAAATTCTAATAATAAACATATTTTCTGATAGAGAAAAAAGCAAGATCTGCAGTAAATAAAATAACTGTAAATCTTGCTTTATTCTTCTAAAGATATTGCTTTTTTATTTTTCCCGGATTTTTTCCAATATTTGTATAGCTGTCTGCTGGTTCATCTTTTCTGCTTCACGTAATTTTTTCGCAACTTGCTCGATTTCCTCACCAATAGCCCCAATTGAGATCGCTAATGAACGAGCTTGAAGTCCCATGTGGCCTTTTTGGATTCCTTCTGTAACTAATGCACGCAAAGCAGCCAGGTTTTGAGCTAACCCTACTGCAGCAATTACTTGTGCTAGTTCCTTGGCTGAATCAATATCTAACATAGCTAAAGATGCTTTTGCTTTTGGCAGGATATTGGAAGCTCCGCCTACTGTGGCAACAGCCAAAGGCACCGTTAGTTTTCCAACTAGTTTATCCCCTTTGATCTGCCAGTCTGTTAATCCTTGGTATAATCCATTTCTTGCCGCGTAGGCGTGGATCGAAGCGCTAACCGCACGTGTATCATTTCCTGTAGCTGCCACTACAGCTTCTATACCATTCATGATCCCTTTGTTGTGCGTTGCTGCACGGTAAGGGTCAAGCTTCGCATATTCCCCTGCCTGTTGGATTTTTTTGGCAATTTGTTCACCGATTTCTTTGTTTCTCCCTAAGCGTTCGAATGGGATTTCACAACAGGCAGAAGCCAATGATTCTGTAGCAAAATTACTTAAAATACTGAATAGAATCTCTTCTTCAGGGAACCACTCCCGTAACTTGTTTGCCACACTCTCAAGAATCGAGTTGATCATGTTAGCGCCCATTGCATCTTTTACATCCACTAAAAAATCAATAGATAAGTATGCATGGAAACTCCCCATGAATTCCCGAGTAGAGATATCTTGAACACCGCCCCCGCGTTTCACGATTGAAGGATAACTTTCATTTGCACAAAGAATCAGCTCTTCTTTTCGATGATTAACTGCATTGATCACTGCTTGATACTCCGATTTTCCTGATAGAACGATTTGCCCTCGCATCAGCCGCTGAGGTGTTTCTGCGCAGATATTTCCACAGATTTTTGCACCATTACTTGCAGCTGCAATGACAGATGGTTCCTCTGTTGCCATCGGAATCCATTTTTTCTTACCATTGATTTGAAAATTCTGCGCGATGCCCATTGGGATTTCCACTTCACTCACTTGGTTTTCGATCATGTGATCGGAGAGCTCTTCAGAAAGTGTTTGTTCCTGAAAAATCAACGCAGTTTCTTGTGTCAATACATTTTTTTCTATTAATTGACTGCGCCGTTCAGATGGCGTAAGCTGATAAAACTTTTTTTTTTGCACATCCTTATGTGTTTGCTCCATATTCGCTTCTAACAAGACTGCCAAGCCTAAACCTCCACCAATACATAATGAAGCAATACCGTATCTCTTCTGTTCACGAAGCAATCCGTAAGCTAATGTAGTCAAGATACGTGCACCGCTTGCACCAATTGGATGGCCTAATGCGATTGCTCCTCCATATATATTGACCTTTTCTTCATCTAACTGCAGTTCTTGGCTAACTATGATAGAAGAAGCTGCAAATGCTTCATTGATCTCAAAAAGATCGATTGTTGATAAATTCATTCCTGATCTATCTGTCAATTTTTGAATGGCTTTGATTGGAGCGATTCCCATGATACTTGGGTCAATACCGACCTCCGCTACTTCTTTGATGGTTGCTAAATAAGGCAGATTATTATTTTCTGCGTATTCTTTGGATGCAAGGATCACCACAGAGGCACCGTCATTCAATGGGGAAGCATTTCCTGCTGTTACAGTTCCTTCTTCTGAGAATACTGTACGTAACGTGCCCAGTTTTTCCAATGTACTATTTCCACGAACTGCTTCATCCTCAGATAACACGTCTTCATCAGAAATCTTGACTGGGATGATCTCCTCAGAAAATACACCGGCTTCGACAGCATGTGCTGCTTTCAACTGGGACGACAAGGCATAGCGATCCTGCTCTTCTCTGCTCACAGAAAATTGTGTTGCAACCTTCTCTGCGGTTAATCCCATATGTGCATTTGAAAATGCGTCAGTCAATCCGTCGTTGACCATACTGGAAATTGGTTCACCATATTCATTTGTTTCTGACTGATACGGTTTCAGCATAGGTGCTTGAGACATACTCTCTGTTCCGCCGGCTATCACAAGTTCTGCTTCACCTAATTGGATCAGCTGGCGTGCTAAGATCACTGCTTTCATACCAGATCCGCAAACTTCATTGATCGTCATTGCTGGGACATCTACAGGGAGACCGCTGTTCAAAGCAATCTGTCTGGCAACATTTTGACCATTACCAGCTTGCAGGACATTTCCAAATATTACTTGATCGATTTTATCTTTTTTCAGTTTTGTTTTATCTAATAATCCTTTAGTCACAAGTGTGCCTAATTCAACTGCAGTAAATGGACTTAAACTTCCGCGATACTTTCCTATCGGCGTTCTTGCAGCATCTATCATAACGACTTCTTTCAAGTAAGCCACCTCCTACAAAAATATACCATTCTTTGCTGTAAAAACAAATAGCTCTTGTTCCAGTTATTTTTTTCTAAGATTAAATTTTAACAATCCTTAAATATTCTCTTTTTTATATTTCTTTTAATCTTTTTATGATACCTTAGTAAAGTAAGTTTTTTATCATAAGTAAAGAGGTGTTGAAATGAAAATAGGGATTGATCGTCTTTCCTTTTTTATTCCTAATTTATATTTAGATATGACAGAGTTGGCAGAAAGCCGTGGGGATGATCCTGCAAAATACCATATAGGGATTGGTCAAGACCAAATGGCAGTCAATCGTGCAAATGAAGACATCATTACACTAGGAGCAAATGCGGCCAGCAAAATCGTAACAGAAAAAGAACGTGAGCTAATCGACATGGTCATCGTCGGAACAGAATCCGGGATTGATCATTCAAAAGCGAGTGCGGTAATTATCCACCATTTACTGAAAATCCAATCTTTTGCTCGTTCTTTTGAAGTAAAAGAGGCTTGCTACGGTGGCACCGCAGCTTTGCACATGGCGAAAGAATATGTCAAAAATCATCCAGAACGAAAAGTACTAGTCATAGCAAGTGATATTGCTCGTTACGGTTTGGCAAGCGGTGGTGAAGTGACGCAAGGTGTCGGTGCTGTTGCGATGATGATCACTCAAAACCCGCGTATTTTATCGATTGAAGACGACAGCGTATTTCTGACAGAAGATATCTATGATTTCTGGCGTCCAGATTATAGCGAATTTCCTGTTGTTGATGGTCCTTTATCTAATTCTACGTATATCGAATCATTCCAAAAAGTTTGGAATCGACATAAAGAATTGTCGGGTCGAGGACTCGAAGATTATCAGGCGATTGCTTTCCATATTCCGTATACTAAGATGGGAAAAAAGGCATTGCAAAGCGTATTAGACCAAACAGACGAAGAAAATCAGGAACGTCTTATGGCTCGCTATGAAGAAAGCATCCGTTACAGCCGACGAATCGGTAATCTTTACACTGGTTCATTATACCTGGGGCTAACTTCTCTACTGGAAAATTCGAAATCACTACAGCCAGGAGATCGCATCGGTCTATTCAGCTACGGTTCTGGTGCAGTAAGTGAATTTTTTACAGGTTATCTGGAAGAAAACTATCAAGAATATCTCTTCGCACAATCTCATCAAGAGATGCTAGATTCTCGAACACGGATCACTGTTGACGAATATGAAACGATTTTCAGTGAGACGCTTCCTGAACACGGAGAATGTGCAGAATATACTTCAGATGTACCTTTTTCGATTACAAAGATCGAAAATGATATTCGTTACTACAAAATATAATAAAATCATAAAAAGAACCCTTCACGAGTCGTGAAAGGTTCTTTTTTTATCTGCGGACCAAAGGAGCAGTCTATAGGTCAGCTTAGTCGTACTAAGGATTTCTCGTTTTTCACTGAATAGTTTGCGAATGTACCTAGTCACAACAGGATCTTTTGCGTACGCGTCATAGTATAGCTTCATCAATTCTTCAGTAATTGATTCCTGTGTAAAATAAGTAAAATCTTTTTTCTTCACTTTGAATCCTTCATCAATTAAGTATGTTTCAAATTGATCCATTACAACTGGCGATGTATTAGGATCTTCTTCTATCATTCCTAGTTGCTTTTCGATAGGATAAAAAACATCATCGATTGATTCCACTACTCTGATTATCACGCACCATTTGCTTGACTTTTTCATCAATTTTTCTAATTGAATAAGATGTACCAATGCTGGATTTGCTGCTGTAAAAACCATTTCATATGTCTCATTTGATTGGATAAATTCTTCTAACGACTGTTTGATAAAGGAAACATTTGGCAACTCATTTTTTTCTGCTTCTTTTTTTGCATTTTCTAGCATTCCTGAAGAAAAATCGATCAAATCATAGCGATTAATTTCTTTTGCTAAGGAAAGAAATCTGCCAGATCCTCCAGCAACGTCTGCTGCTGTTTCAGCAGGCAGGACTTTCTCCGTTTTCAGATAATTTTTTACATCTTCAGCAATAGTTACTTGCGATTCTTGCTGGATTTCATAATATTCTTCAGCAAATTCATCCCATTCTTTTTCATTCATTTGATTTCCTCTAATTTTTTGTTATATTTTTTCACTTTTCGGAATAAATTATTCTCCTATTTTATCTATTCTATCTCTTTTGATGAATAATAAAATGATTGGCTTTCCGTCTATCATAAATAAAAAAAGGGACTGTGACCAAAGTCGTGTCAAAGTCCCTCTTTCCGAATAAACAGTGTCCAATCAGATGACCCTCAGTATTAGCTCAAAATGCTGATTTTACAACTTCTTCCTTAAACGGTGTTCTCCTGCCAACTCTTCGGTCACAAGTCACAATATTCAACAAACATGAGAAGCTGTTTGTTGAAATTGCACCTTGTGACTCAGAATTAAACGGCAGGCTCACAACCTCGTTGATTCGTTTTATTTATTTCCTTGTACTCGTACAATGATCAATTTAGTGATTTCCATCAAAACAATTGTCACAAGTGCGATTCCCATACATGTAAAGACTTCTGTCAATCCAAATGCTGATGGGATAGAGAAGACTTCTTTCAGTCCTGGGATCATTGTTAAGCAGTAAAGCGCGCTACATACAACTACAGCTAGTAATACACTTCTGTTAGAGAAGAACCCTGCTTGGATAGCTGTTTGTGTGTTTGAACGTGCTGGGAATGTTTGCAATGTCCGACACCAAATCAATGTTGAAAATGACATGGCTACACCGAATTCAGGTGAATGCTGCATGCCAAGCCATTGAGCAAAGATAACAGCAATCCCAATCAGCACACCACGATACGTTACAGAAATCAATGTTTTGTCCGTAAAGATTCCTGAATTTGGATCTCTTGGCGGGCGGTTCATCGTATCAGGTTCAGCTTTTTCTGTACCTAATGCAATTGCTGGCAGTGAATCATTGACTAAATTGATGAACAACAGTTGTAATGCTGTAAATGGATTGGACCAGTCAGCAACTAAGGCAAAGATGATCGCAATGATCGCACCTAAATTTCCTGCAAATAGATAAGAAATAGCTTTCTTGATATTATCAAACACATTACGTCCTACTTCTACTGCGCTGACAATAGAAGCAAAGTTATCATCCGTCAATACCATCGCTGCTGCATCTTTTGCCACATCTGTACCCGTTCCCATAGCAATTCCGATGTCTGCTTGTTTCAATGCTGGTGCGTCATTTACACCATCACCTGTCATAGCTGAGATATGACCTTTATTTTGCCAAGCACGAACGATACGAATTTTATTCTCAGGTGAAACACGTGCATAAACAGTGACTTTTTCTAAAACTTCGTTTAGTTGATCTTCTGTCAATTCATCTAGTTCCGTCCCGGTCAAAGCCAGGTTTCCTTCTTCAAAAATCCCGATTTGTTTTGCGATAGCAACAGCTGTTGTTTTGTGGTCACCAGTAATCATGATTGTTTTGATTCCTGCACTTCTTGCTTCTGTTACCGCCTGAGTCACTTCAGCACGTGGAGGATCGATCATAGCAAGCAAACCAACAAGGATCAAATCGTCTTCATCTTCAAATGATAAATCAAAATTATCAAGTGGACGGTAAGCAAAAGCTAGTACACGTAATGCGCGTGTTGAAAAAGCTTCATTTTGCTCTTGGAATTTTTTCATCAATTCATCCGTCATCGGAACGACTTCACCATTTAGCAATACTTTTTTACTGCGTTGGAAGACGATATCGGGTCCGCCTTTGACAAACAAGTAATTTTTGTTATCAATTGTGTGTCCAGTAGACATTAATTTTCGATCAGAATCGAAAGGAAGTTCTGCTTGTCTTGGGTAGTTGTTTCGGATTTCCTGATAAGGCTGGTTTAATTTTTCACTAAAGTCGATAAACGCTACTTCCGTAGGGTCGCCCAATTTAGTACCGTCTTCACTGATCGATGCATCATTCGCTAAAACACTGATTTCGATCAAGCGACGTTCGTCAGCTGTCCATTTTGAAGGGTCATTTGTGAAATCCCCAGTATCGCCATTACCTAAAAAGTAGTCAACAACTGTCATTTTGTTTTGTGTCAATGTACCAGTCTTATCTGTACAGATGATACTTGTCGAACCAAGTGTTTCAACTGCTGGAAGCTTCCGAATAATGGCATGACGTTTTGCCATTTTATTCGTTCCCAAAGATAACACGATTGTTACGATAGACTGTAATGCTTCTGGAATAGCAGCTACGGCTACGGCTACGGCAAACATCACTGCGCTGACGATATCTGCAGTCATATCTCCTGTACCTTCTCCAAGATAAATACGAAACAGTTGGATACCTAAAATCAATAAAGACAATGCCAAAATAGCCAGACTTAGTTTTTTACTGAATTTATCCAGACCTCGTTGTAACGGAGTGACTTGCTCAGTTGTTGATTCCAAAAGGCCAGCAACTTGTCCGATCTCCGTATTATTCCCAGTTGAAGTCACTAAGAATTTACCGCGTCCGTAAGTTACGATCGTTCCACTGAATACCATATTTGTACGATCTCCGATTGGTACCGTACTTGTGATATCCGTTACTTCTTTTTCTGCAGAAGTCGACTCTCCTGTCAGCATACCTTCATCTACTTTTAATGATCCCGCATCTAGTAAACGTCCATCAGCAGGTACATAATCGCCTGCGTCTAACAACACGATATCTCCTACCACAAGTTCGTTTGCCGGAATCGTTTTTTCCTTACCATCACGAATCACTCGAGCATCGGGCGCTGAAAGGTTTTTCAACGCTTCTAAAGAACCTTCTGCTTTTTTTGTTTGGACAACACTGATTATAGAATTCAACATCAATACTGCAAAAATAACTAAGAATTCGATGTAGTCACCCATGACCATCTGAATCAGTGCGACAATCAGCAATACGATAACCATTGCATCTTTGAAAGTTTCTAAGAACAATTTCCAAGTTGGCTTCTTCGGCTTTTCTTTTAGCTGGTTCAAGCCATCTCTTTCTAATTTTTCCTTCGCTTGCGTGGTGCTCAATCCATCGGTTGAGCTCTGCGTTTGCTGCATCAACGAGTCGATCGTTTCTTTATAGACCGCTTGTTGTGCTTGTTCCTTGTTTTCCAAATTTCATCCCCCATTTTTTGATCTTGGCCCTAATCCTGTCTGAAAAAAAAGAGACCTAAGACAAATACGCATTTGTCTTAGGTCTCACCATTTCATACAATACCAGAAAACCATTTGGTTAACTTACTGTTGATATTATCGCAACAAACGTTGCCGGTTACTCCCCTAAGGAGATATTCAACTGTACTAATATCCTACCTTATTAACCTACAAAAAGCAACTACTTTAGCCCGATTTACCTACATTTTCATGAAAGGAGTGAAAAGTATATTCACCTTGGTAGGCTTCTTTCTTCTATCATGCTATACTAATGTTATTGTATGTAAGGAGGAACATTTTTGTGGTATCTAGTATTATAACCGCCCTTTATCTATTAAATGCACTTATTGCTTTGGTGGCTATTTTGATCAAACCCCGAGATGTAGCAGCCATTTGGGCATGGCTCTTAGTATTGTTTGCCCTTCCTGGGGTGGGCTTTGTATTATATTTATTTTTCGGACGTGGATTAACGGATAAGAAAAAATTCTATCTCCGACAAAGTGACTTGAAAGAATTAGAAAACTTTCAGTCTTTTAGAGGAGATACCATTGAACATTACGATCCTGACATGGGCGATAAAGACAAACAGCAATTTGTTGACTTCTTCTCTTCATTAAATCGTATGCCGCTGACAAGAATGAATTCTGTCACTCTTCTCACAGACGGACAAGAGAAATTGGATTCACTGCTTCAAGATCTAAAAAAAGCCAAACATTCGATCCATATCGAATATTACGCATTTGTGACAGATAATATCGGCCAGCAAGTCTTACATGTTTTAGAAGAAAAAGCCGCAGAAGGCGTGGAAGTTCGAATATTATATGATGCATTTGGCTCTCATGGCACAAAAGCAAAAGATTTCAATCGTCTAATCAAAAATGGTGGACATGTCCATACATTTGTTACCTCACAAAAGGCATTACTTCGTTTCCGATTGAATTACCATGATCACCGAAAAATCGTTGTGATCGATGGAAAGATTAGTTATACCGGTGGTTTCAATATTGCCAATCAATATGTAAATACAACAAAAAAATTCGGCTATTGGCGCGATACGCATATACGGATTTTCGGTGCCGCTTCTTCTTTGCTCCAGCTTCGCTTCTTAACAGACTGGAACGTCTCGGTACCTGAAGAAAAAAAGGTCGGCTATCATTTGAATTATTTCTTTAAAAAAGCAGATCGAGATGAATCTAAGCTTGCTGATACATCCATCCAGCTTGTTTCAAGCGGACCGAATAACGAAAGGGAACAAATCAAGCTTTCATTTATCAAATTGATTACTTCTGCTAAAAAACGTGTTTGGATACAGACACCTTACCTTGTTCCTGATGAAAGTGTCATTGCTGCTTTAAAAATCGCAACTGCCTCTGGTGTAGATGTGAAAATCATGATTCCCAACAAACCGGATCATCCTTTTATTTATCGAGCAACACAATATTATGCTCGGCAGCTGATCAAGGAAAATGTACAAATCCTTGTCTATGAGAACGGCTTCCTCCATGCAAAAACATTGATAATGGATGATGAAATCTGCATGGTAGGTTCAGCAAATCAAGATATTCGTAGCTACCGATTGAATTTTGAAACAAGTGCTGTCATTTACGATCCTGAGTTTTTAGAAGAACTTGCTACTCAGTTCAAAGAAGATGAGACACATTGTTTATCCATGACAACTGAAACAGTCAAGGAAATGTCTAACTGGCTATTATTCAAGCAACAAATTTCTCGATTATTTTCTCCAATCCTATAATTTTTTTATTCAAGTAGAGAAAAATATACTAAGATTAAAGGGACTGTGACAAAAATCTTGTCACAGTCCCTTCTTCCGAACAAACGGTGTTCTCCTGCCAACTCCTCGGTCACAAGTCACAATATTCAACAAACATGAGAAGCTGTTTTTTGAACTTGTTCCTTGTGACTCGGAGCTGGACGGCAGGCTCACAACCTCTTCACTAAACGGTGTTCAATCAGCTGACCTTCGGTATTAGAGAAGCAAACGGCAAAACATGAGAACTATTTTTCCGTTTGTTTCTCTAATACTCAGAACAGGACGCTGATCTCACAACTTCTTTCTTTTACTCTAATTCACCAGCTGCCCAATGATTGATGGGTCCATATTTGTGCCCTACATTTATTTCTTCACGAATTGCACGGTTTACATAGTCTTTTGCCAATCGGATCGCTTGTTCAACTGTTTTTCCTTTCGCTAACTCAGCTGCAATACATGCAGATAGCGAATCGCCAGTTCCGTTGATCCGGTCGGTAGGATAAAATGGTGCATTTAACCAAAATGATTTTCCTGATTCGAGCAATACGTAGTCATTGACTGTTTCTTGCTGCGCATCTTTAGCATGATGTCCTTTGATCATAACGTTTTTTGCACCCATATCTTGCAGTTCTTTTGCTGCTTGCACAAAATCTTCTTCAGCTGCTAATGTCCGTCCAGTCAGCTTTTCTGCTTCATAAAAATTAGGTGTCAGTACTTCGGCCAAAGGGACAAGCTTTTCTTTCAAGCTTTGCAAAGCAGATTCTTCTAGTAAAAGATTTCCATGTTTCGTTACGATTACGGGATCCACGACTAATGGTCCAAAATCATATTTTTGGTAATTTTTTACAACTGTCTCAATCAACTTTGAATCTGCTAGCATACCTGTTTTAGCTGCACGTATTTGAAAGTCCTTTGCAATCAGTTCAAATTCTTTGTCGATAAAATCTGTTGGCAATGTCACACTTGCTCCGATTCCGTAAGAATTACCTGCAACACATGCGGTCATGACAGAAACACCGTAAACATTTCTTGTAAAGAATGTATGCATATCTGCTTGCATCCCTGCGCTTCCATCGCTATCTGATCCTGCGATCGTCATTGCTTGTACATACTGATCTTCCATCAAATCGATTCCTCCATTTTTATAAAAAGATTTTTCATAATGCTGTTACTGTTTCTATCATATGTTTTTCAAAGTATCCCTCAGTAAATATACCACTACCTTTTCTTGGTAATCAAATTTATTTGAAAAAACATTTGTAATAAATCAGAAAATAGTTGTCATTTGTTTGTATTCGCTATTTTAATAATAAATAACCACTATTTGATTTATATATATTTCAGTATCCTTCTTGTTTTCATATAACCAAAGGCGCTATGATTTCCATATGAAAAAAATAAAGTCAGGTGAAAAAAATGAAACTTGAGGATAAAAAAGTCATTTTGAAGAAAATCAAACGACTACCAGACCAAATAGATGGCTATACGATCTGTTCTTTCAAAAAAGGCAGGAGTATAAAAGCTTATACGCAAAACACAGAAAAAGGAATAATCTATTTCCTACATGAAGAAGGTTACGATACCCAAACCTTTATGTTTACTGAAAAAAAAGAATTTCCAAGAAGTCATAAACTCTATGTGAATCAGCAATTTTAACTTCTAACTGTTCTTTATTAA
>NZ_JAKZIW010000053.1:0-14610 GCF_031143325.1 Enterococcus sp. FR204
TCTTCTAAAAATGCATCTTGTTGGACAAAATATTCTTTATTCATCTTCTTTCTCACCTTTCTTTTCAAAATCAAATAAAGCTGCTTGTTCTTTTATGTAACAGCTTTATCTTTGCTGCTTATTGTGACAAAAAATTCGAAGAAAGACAACTAATTGTACTTTTCACAAAAAAGACAGAGGGTCGTGACAAAATTGTGTCACAACCCTTTTTCTTTATTGTGCAGTTTCGATTTCGCCTAGCGCTGCTTGTGCAAGTAGGTTCAAGTAATTCCATGGGCGGTCAAAATGTGGTTGGAAGAAGAAATCTGAAAGTGCGAGATCTTCTACAGTCATTTTATTTTGAACAGCTAAAGACATGGTATTTGCTGATTGTGTAATGTCGTATTTGGACATGAACTGAGCACCTACGATACGATTCGTTCCTTTTTCATAGACTAGCTCCATCATTACTTTTTCAGTAGTGGGCATGAACTCTGGACGATAATTATCTTCAAATACAGTCGCTTGGACTTCTAGATCGTTCAAAGTTGCGCTTTCTTTGGTCACACCTGTCGAACCGATCGTCCAGCCAAATAGGTAAAGTCCTGAAGTTCCTTGAGTACCACGATACGCCATTTTATGATCTGTCAAATTATTTCCCACAAGCAAACCTTGACGAACGGCATTTGTTGCCAAAGGAATATAGTTTTGCGTGCCACTTGGATTGTAGTTGACTACTGCAGAGTCTCCAGCTGCAAAAATGTCTGGATTACTTGTCTGCATGTATTCATTCACTTTGATTGCCCCGTTTGGCAGTGTATCTACTTTTCCTTCGATCAGTTTTGTATTTGGACGGAAGCCCACACATAAAATGACCATATCTGTATCAAATGTATCTGTTGGTGTAGCTACTTGTTTCACTTTTCCTTCTTCATCTGTGATAAATTCAGTAACATTTTCGCCTAGCGCAAGAGTAACACCGCGGTCTGTCAATTCTTTTTCTAAGATATCTGTGAATGGTTTATCTAGATATTTATTCAAGATGCGATCTAATCCATCAATCAATGTCACTTGTTTTCCAGATTCGACAAAAGCTTCTACTAATTCAATACCGATATATCCACCACCAACAATTACTACACGTTTTGCTTCTTTCGCTTGTGCAATAATTTCATTTGCTTGATTGTAGTTTTTGCATAGGAGTACATTTTTCGCATCGATTCCACTAATCGGTGGGATAATAGGCCATGAACCAGTTGTCATCACTAATTTATCATAAGAAACCGTTTCTGTTTCTCCTGTTTTCAGATCTTTTGCCGTTACTGTTTTATTTTCTGTATCGATGTCTGTTACATCGTGTTCCATTTTAACTGTTGCTCCTAATGAAGATAATTCTTCAGGATTTGAGTAGAACAAGCCTGCTGGGTCCTTTACTACTCCTCCGACATAAAGTGCGATACCGCAAGATAAGAAAGAAATATTGTCATTTCTTTCATATACTGTCACTTCTGCTTCTGGATGATTTTTTAAAATACTTTTTACAGCTGCAGTACCTGCATGAGTACAGCCAATTACTACTACTTTCATTTATGGTCCCTCCGATTAACATTTTGTCCTTCGACAAAACTACTATAACAGAAATAAAACGGATACAACAGTTTAATGCTTGTGAATTCACAAAGGTTTGTTTGTAGTTTCATTCCTTTTCAAGCATAAGAACCCAATATCTACAAGATTCTTATTGTGATAATATTCACTTTGATATCTAAGATTGTGAATAAAAGACAAAAAATAAAAAAGCTAGCGTTTTTTTACACAGCTAGCTTTTTTTAGGTATAACACTTATAGAAACTGTTTTTACATTTGCGTCTTTTTTGCTGACTCTTTACAATCCGGACAGAGTCCATACAATTCCAACCGATGTTCATTAATCTCAAAATCAGTCAGTCTGCTCGCAGCCATTTCTATATCTTCAAGCCCTGGGTAATGAAAATCAACAATCTTACCGCAGTTTTCACAAATTACATGATAATGACGCTTTGAACTGAAATCAAATCGGCTAGAAGCATCGCCGTACTTCATTTCTTGAACAAATCCAATCGAAGTAAATAAGCGAAGGTTATTGTAAACAGTCGCAACACTCATATTTGGAAACCGATGTTCAAGTGCTTTATAAATCTCATCAGCCGTTGGATGGGAATGATGTTCAATCAAATATTCTAAAACCGCGTACCGTTGAGGTGTGATTCGAATGTTCTCTTTTTTTAACTTTTCGATAACCTCTTCGACTAACTTATTTTCCATGTAAACACCCCACGTTGTTATTCTCGTCTTATCATACTATTTTTACATTTTAAAATCCACTTAACATGAAAAGAAAATTCAATTTTATTGTATTTTAATGAAAAAAGACGTAAAACAGTCGCGTTCACTATTCTACGTCTCTATTCAAATAATTTTTCTCATCATAAATTTTTGTGTGTTCTTTTCATCTTTAAAAGTTTTTTACATAAACCTATCTGGAGAAAAACCAAGTGCCTTATATCTCTTGGTAAAGGGCTGTAGATAAATAACGTTCACCATTGTCGGGAACCACAGCTAATACCTTCTTGCCTTTTCCTAATTCTTTTGCGACTTTTAGCGCGGCAGCAATTGCAGCGCCAGATGAGATGCCTACTAAAATCCCTTCTTTTCGCCCAACTTCTCTAGCTGTTTCCATCGCTTCGTCTCCACTAATAGAAAGGACTTTATCATACACAGAAGTATCCAGTGTTTTAGGAACAAAACCTGTACCGATTCCTTGGATTTTGTGAGGTCCCGCTTCTTTCCCTTCTAAAATAGCAGATTCTGCTGGTTCTACCCCGATTAATTCGATTTTCGGATACACACGTTTTAATTCTCGGCCAGCGCCAGTGATCGTTCCTCCTGTACCGATACCTGCAACAAACGCGTCCAAGCCATTTACTCCAAATGCTTGATGTATCTCAGGACCAGTCGTCTTCTCATGCACAAGAGGATTTGCTTCATTTTCAAATTGTAATGGTAAAAAGTAGCCGTTTTCTTTTGCCAAACGTTCTGCTTCTCTGATTGATCCAGAAATACCATCCGCACCAGGAGTCAAAATCAACTCTGCGCCGTACCCTTTCATCAATAAACGTCTTTCGATACTCATCGTCTCAGGCATCACGATGATTACTTTATATCCTTTTGCAACTCCTACCATCGACAATCCGATTCCTGTATTTCCAGAAGTAGGTTCAATGATAGTATCACCTGGTTTCAGTAGACCATCGTGTTCTGCTTTTTCTATCATACTTAAAGCAATACGATCTTTTACACTTCCTCCTGGATTAAAAAACTCAAGCTTTACAAAAACATCTGCTGAATCTTCTGGTACGATTTTATTTAATTTGACGATTGGCGTTTTGCCAATCAATTCGGTGACTGAGTTATAGATAGCTGTCATCTTCAATTCCTCCTTGTCTTTGCTCTTCTTACTTATCATAATACAATCTGTTCATTTATGGCGAGTGATTCGTCTTTGACTAGCAAAAAAAAGACAAAGATATACCATATATGGTAGTTTCTTTGCCTTTTTATCTAAATCAAACGTTTAGTTCTTGACCAACTAATAAAGAATAACTGGACATAGACATGCCATTTTTCGCCATTAGATCATCAACAGACATGCCAAATTTTTGTGCAATATCCCATAGCGTATCACCTGACACGACTGTATATGTCTGACCATTATTTGTATTTACATCTGTTGTTGAAGATGATGACGTTGAAGTCGTCGTAGTAGTCGTTGTTGTTGTACTTGTGGTTGTTGTAGCCGAACCTGTTGATGGCGTATCAAAACGGGTTAAATTATAAGTATTAATCAATGAGTTCAATTTGGCCCCATAATTTGGATCGGTAGCATAACGACCTGTCAAGTACGCTGTTGCATCATAAAAACTTGTTGTATTGCTTTTCCACACGCCAGCATAATGATAATCGCCCGTGGAAAAACTGGTTGAACGAAGAACATTCGCATGGTCTTGGAAGGATTCCCAATAAGAAGAATATTTTCGGAATGGTTCATTCATCGTTACCCATTGTCCGTTTACATATTCTTTGGTTGCCATATAAATGACCTGTCCGTTATAGCTTCCTTTCACACCGAATAGATTATAATTTGGCGCACTAGCTAATCCGGAAGTGCCATATGCACTTTCCAACAACGCTTGAGCGATCATGACTGAAGCATACAAGTCATTACTTGCAGCAACTTCTGACGCAGACCAGCCGATTTGATCGATAAACGCTTGAGGATCAGCGACTGTTTGAGATCCTTGTTCATCTGCATGAACATGTTGCGGTACCGCTGTAACCATCATCGGCCCAACTAAAAGACTCGTTCCAATTAAAGGAGCAATCGCTTTTTTATTGATCACCATTTTTCTTTTAGGTCTATGGTGTCGGGCACTGCGGGTCTTCAGCTCTTGCATTCAAATTCCTCCTCAAAATAAAAAAACTTAATAAAAAGTTCTCTTCTTAAAACAAACTTAATTAATTAAATTATACTTTTAATTCTCAAGAAACACAAACTAATCCGAAGAATTCTTTGTTTTGTCATTTAAATGTAACATAGCCGAAAACGAAAAGTAATATTGATTTATTCTTCTAACACATAAATAACAGCTGTCTCCAACTTGCAGACAGCTGTTCTTATCAGTCAAACAATTGCTTGGATCTATGATAGTTGATTGTACGTATTCACGACATTTTCTACTGTAAATCCAAATTCTTCTAAAATTTTAGTGCCAGGGGCAGATGCACCGAAATGATCGATTGTAATCGTTGCGCCCTCTGTTCCTACGTAGCGTTCCCATCCAAATGATGCAGCAGCTTCGATAGCCACACGTTTCTTCACTGATTTAGGAAGTACACTTTCTTTATATTCAGAAGATTGTTTTTCAAAGAGGTCAAAGCTTGGCATAGAAACAACAGAAACATCTTTGCCTTTTTCAGCCAATTCTTTTTGAGCTTTCACAGCCAAATCAACTTCAGAACCTGTTGCAATCAAAATACCTTCTGGTGTTTCTCCTTGTGATGGAGAAAGAACATACGCGCCTTTTTTCACCATTTCATCTGCTACTTCTTTTGTAGAAGGCAATACTGGAAGGTTTTGACGACTCAATACAAGGATAGTAGGCGCATCTGTTGTCTCCATCGCTACTTTCCAAGCAGCACGTGTTTCATTTCCGTCTGCCGGACGAATCACTTGAACACCAGGCATGCAGCGAACAGATGCTAGTTGTTCAATCGGTTCGTGCGTTGGTCCGTCTTCTCCGACAGCAACCGAGTCATGTGTTAAGACGTAAACAACAGGAGTATGTTGGATTGCTGCTAAACGAACTGCTGGTCTTAGATAATCGACAAAGACAAAGAATGTTCCACCGTAGATACGAGTTCCGCCATGAAGTTGGATACCATTCATAGCCGAAGCCATTGCAAATTCGCGGACACCGAACCAGATGTTGCGTCCTTCATAATGTTCAGGAGTGAAATCTTTATCTGCAGCCACCATTGTATTATTGGAACCTGACAAGTCCGCTGAACCACCCCAGAAGCTTGGTATAGCTTTCGATAATTCTTGGATGACTTCTTTACTTGAAACACGGCTTGCTTGACTGCTTCCAACTTCATAAGTTGGCAATTCTGCATCCCAGTTTTCTGGTAGTTTGCCATCAAAAGCATCTTCAAATTGTTGTGCTAATTCAGGATAAGCTTTTTTATAATTGGCAAACATTTCATTCCATGCATCTTCAGCTTTTTGTCCTTCTTCTATCATCGTTTGATGGAAGCGGGCAGCTACTTCTTCTGGAACAGTGAAATCTGGATACTCCCAACCATAAACTTCTTTAGCCATCTTGATGCCATCTTCACCAATAGGAGCACCATGAACAGCAGATGTTCCTTCTTTAGGAGCACCATAGCCGATGACTGTTTTTACTTCGATCAATGTTGGTTTGTCTGTTTCAGCTTTTGCTTCTTCAATCGCTTTAGAGATTGCTTCTAGGTCATTTCCGTCTTTCACTAAGATATGTTGCCAGCCATATGCTTCATAGCGAGCACCAACGTTTTCTGTGAAAGCTTTTGAAGTTGGACCGTCTAGTGAAATATCGTTTGAATCGTATAAAACGATCAATTTCCCTAGTTTCATATGACCTGCCATCGAACTTGCTTCTTGAGATACCCCTTCCATCAAGTCTCCGTCACCGCATATTGCATACGTATAGTGATCCATCACATTAAAGTTTTCTTTGTTATACGTTGCTGCAAGGTGCGCTTCTGCCATTGCCATACCGACAGCCATTGCAATCCCTTGTCCTAATGGCCCTGTAGTGGCTTCTACACCATCTGTATGATGTACTTCAGGATGTCCTGGTGTTTTAGAATCCCATTGACGGAATTGTTTCAAATCATCGATTGTCACTTGATAGCCAGCTAAATGAAGCAAGCTATACAACATTGCTGACCCATGTCCTGCCGAAAGAACGAAACGGTCGCGGTCAGCCCAGTTTTTTGATGTCGTTGGATTTACTTTCAGGTGTTTTGTCCATAACGCATATGCCATAGGTGCTGCGCCCATCGGCAATCCAGGATGTCCTGAGTTTGCTTTTTGGACTGCTTCAATACTTAATGTACGAATTGTGTTAACGCCAAGTTGGTCAATTTTGTCAAACAAAATAACCCCTCCTATTAATTTAGGTTTTTTTTACCTTTATTTCTTACACTTTCATTCTATAAGATGTCACACGAAAAAGCAATCTTTTTCAGTATTTTTTACTAAAAGTTGTCATTTCGGTTGTGTAAGCCTTTTTTCTTTTGGATTTCTTTTAATTTTTCCGGGGTCACGTCATTGCCCTCAGGATCGACGATTTTCATTCCTTCGATATGATGACGCATACCGGAACGAAAAGCTTCCAAATACTCTTTGCGCAAGTTGATTTGTTCTTGTTCTTCGGCTTTTGAGAGACCATTTTCCTTCTTTTTACGTGCAAGTTCATTGATCCGCTCTATTTTTTCAGGTGACAGCATGCTCAGCCCTCCTTTTACTCTCCTTCATATTATATAAAAACTGAAAAAAAAACAACTAGATAAACTAAATAAAATACGAACATTCGTTTGATTTAGCGCTTTTTATATGGTACTATTTATTTATCAAGTGAAAGAAGGTGTACCTTGTGGCCCGACAAACTGAATCAAGACAAATCGAAGTCTTACGATATATCCATGAACAAGTAACTCAAAAAGGATACCCGCCGACTGTCCGTGAAATCGGGGAAGCTGTTCAGCTTTCTTCTACTTCTACTGTTCACGGTCATCTTGCACGGCTTGAAAAAAAAGGGTTTATCCAAAGAGATCCGACGAAACCTCGTGCAATCGAGTTGACAAAACAAGGTTTAGAAAAGATTGGGATTCGTCCAACAACTATTCCAGTACTTGGCGTCGTAACAGCTGGAGAACCCATTTTAGCAGTAGAGGATGCTTCAGACTTCTTTCCAATCCCTCCTAATCTTTCTTCCGAAGAAGGCAGTCTCTTTATGCTGACAATTCGTGGAGATAGTATGATCAATGCTGGGATCTTGGATGGTGACAACGTGATCGTTCGGAAGCAAGAAACTGCTCAAAATGGCGATATTGTCATTGCAATGACTGCCGAGGACGAAGCGACTTGCAAACGATTCTATAAAGAAAAAAACTTTTTCCGTCTGCAGCCTGAAAACGACTTGCTCGAACCAATCATCTTAGATCAAGTATCTATATTAGGACGAGTAGTAGGACTTTATCGTAGTCATATCTATTAATTGCTACTAATTAAAAGAAAACTTTTTAAAAAGAGTTTGAGACGATGGTCTCAAACTCTTTTTTCGCCCGGGTTCTTCTTCTTTCAAATTTTTATCACTTCCCTCTTTACAAACCGAACAAATATTCGTATACTAAACATACGAACAATTGTTCGCATAAATTAACGAGGTGAGAATTCATGAAATCAATGAGACGTCTTGGCTTAGTATTAACTGTTTTGTTTTTAGGTATTATTATTGGTAATTTCGGCATACGTCCAGCTTTACTTGTGTTTGTTCCGTTATTTACTTTGTGGTTCATGTTGTGGGATGAAAAGAAGTACCGTCAATCTGAGCGGCGCAGAATTCATGAAGATCATTTCTATCATGAGCCCTACTACAGATCCAGGCAATCATAATAAGGATTGACTGCTAATTATTCAAAAGACAAGAAGTTAAACTTTTACGGGGGTGTGACAAAAATCGGTCACATCCTTTTTTCGAATAAACGGTGTTCTAAAGCCAGTTTTTCGGTATTAAGTCAAATTGCGGAAAAAGTGATTTTTTAAACTTCTACTGGTCTTTGCTTGTTTCCATTTATAAAAAAATAGCGACCCTCAAAAGTCAGATAGAGAATCTGACTTTTGAGGGTCGCTTTAAAATCGCTTCTTTAAGAATAACATCAAGAATAGCTTCTTTTTTCTGCTTAATATTCCATTAATGTAATGATGTCATATCCTTTGATTTTGTCGCGTCCATGGAGATCCATCAATTCGATCAAAAATGCGCAGCCTACGACTACACCGCCTAATTGTTCAATCAGTTCGATCGTCGCTTTGATTGTTCCTCCAGTAGCTAGCAAATCGTCACAAATCAGCACACGTTGACCTGGTTTAATGGCATCCTTATGCAATGTCAATGTATCTGTTCCATATTCTAATCCATAAGTCACTTCGATGGTTTCTCGAGGTAACTTCCCTTTTTTGCGGACTGGGGCAAAACCGACTCCTAACTCATAAGCAACAGGACATCCTACGATGAATCCACGGGCTTCTGGCCCAACTACCATATCAATTCGTTTTTCTTTTGCATAATTTACGATTTGCTTCGTAGCTTCCCGATAAGCGTCACCATCTGCCATCAGTGGGGAAATATCTCGAAACACAATTCCTTTTGACGGATAGTCGGGAATACTGGCAATATAATCTTTTAAATCCACTCTTTGTTTCCTCCTAGGTTGTTAACCATTTCTTTATGGTAGGAATATCGCTCAAAAGCAAAAATTCCTCAACTTTGATTTTATTGAGCCGCCGCTGGTATAATCTGCTCTCAGTCAAAGGATGACTTTCTGGGCTAGCGACTTTTTGTAAAACACCGTTCTCTATTGTAACAAATTTCAATTCAAAAAACACCTGTATCATAAAAATTAATAATTTTTCAGGGATACGCAAATATTGAGCTATTGCTTTCATTTTATGACGTATATCAATTCGTTCTTGAGAATGGATCAGTTTAAACAATTTTGCGTACTGTTCTCTTGTGCCTACCCCATTCAAATAGGCCTCATCAGGCGAAATCCCCATCAGATAAACACGATTGAATGAATAAGACCGAAAAACTTCTTTCAGATCCGCTAAATCATCTGGACAATCCATAACAACTAGAGAGTTCGGTTTTCTTTTTTCAATTATTGCCTTTACAGAATCTAGTCCTTCGAAAACAATCGCAGCTTCCTGGATAATCTCAGGCACGAATTTCAACGTCGAAGAATCAAATGCTAAATAAAGGCTACCTTCCGACGTTCGGCTCTGTTCACGGAAACGTTTTGCCCGCCAATCAAATACTTGCAGACCACCCACAGAAAAATCAGATACCATCAGCTGCGGTTTCTTACGCCCGTTCCATTCATTGATCGAAAGCTTTCCTACCACATCTACCTGATTATTCAGCAGTTCTTCTTCTTGAGTACCAAAACCAAAAGCGACCGCATCAAGCTGACTCGATGCATCGGAAAGGACAAATTTCAGATGCTGTTGGTTTGCTCCGATTCTTTTGATATTTTCTGCTTGGACTTGTCGAAATAAAAACTGAGGCAAAGGATTATCCGTACCAAATGGCGCCAATAGTTTCAGCTCATCAATTCGCTCTACTGTTACTTCATTTGGCAGCAATACTTCATCAATTCTCAACTCAGGCCCTCTCATCAAGTCAATTTGATGATCGACTATATATTGGTTCATCTTCTCCTGTAGTATAGTGACATTTTCACTTGGCATCGTTAAACCGACTGCTGCATGATGTCCTCCGAAGTAAGTAAATAAATCTCGCATCTGGTCAAGCATTTCAAAAAGATTCAAGGCTTCAATACTACGTCCAGATCCTTTAGCTGATCCATCTTCTTTTAAAGTAAGGACAAGCGTTGGTTTACCCGTTTCATTCATTATTTTCCCAGCAACAATGCCCAAAACGCCCTCATGCCATCCTCGGTTTACCAATAGATGGATATGATTCTCCTTATTGACCATCGCTAATGCTTCTTGTGTTATCTGCTCTACGATTGCTTTTCTTTCTTCATTGATCTCATTCAATTTTTTTGCTTGAACGGATGCTTCCTCTTCATCAAACGTCGCAAGTAACGAGACGGCAGGACGTGGATCGCCCATCCGACCGATTGCATTTAGTCTGGGAGCAATCGAAAAACCGATCGTTGTTTCGTCTGCGTCCCTCATTTTTACGCCGCTTTCTTCAAATAGCGCCTGAAGTCCTATCCGTTCTGAATGATGAATGGCATCGATTCCTAATGAAACAAGGATTCGATTCTCATCAGTCAATGAAACTAAATCGGCGATCGTTCCTATCGCTACTAAATCCAAAAATTCTACAGGCGGTTCTTCCAATAATGCAGAAGCTACTTTGAATGCTACTCCGACTCCTGCCAAATCTGGAAATGGATAGTGCCCCGCTGGATGACGAGGGTGAACAATCGCATAAGCGTCTGGTAAATTCTCAGGTAGTTCGTGATGATCTGTAATGATCACGTCTACACCAGCTTGCTGAGCGTATGCTACCGCATCATTTCCTGCTACCCCGTTATCAACAGTGATGATCAACTGGATTCCTTCTTCGATCTTTTCTTGGTATACCGATTGGTTTGGTCCATACCCATGCTCAAATCGATTTGGCAGGAATACTTCTACTTCTGCACCAAGTAATTCCAGTGTTTCTTTCATTACCGTTGCACTGGTGATCCCATCTGCGTCATAATCACCGTAAACGAGGATTTTTTCTCCACTGATTACAGCTTCTTGGATTCGGCTGATTGCTTTATCCATATCGTGCATCAGATACGGATCATGTAATTCTTGTTCCTTTGGATGTAAAAATCGGTTGATATCCTTTTCCTCATGGTAACCTCTTTGCCACAGTAACTTACCGACAAATGGAGATAATTTCAGTTCACGGATCATTTGGAGAAAGGATTCAGAAGGCTCTGTCTCGCTTAACTTCCAATCAAAATTTGCTTGTCTCACTTTCTCACTCCTAACTTAGTTATTATAGCAAAGGAAATCAGCAAAAAAAAGCAGAAAGAAAGAATAAAAACAGATCAGATCCGCTAGACAGATGTTCAGCAGGACCTGATCTTTTGTACGACCATTTATGAAATATCCCTATTAGTCAAAATAATTGAAGCTTTGTTTGGGCGATTGAGTTTTTTGTTCTTCCGGCGCTTTCAATTGACTGATTTGTGCGGTTTTCGCTTGTAACTCCGCCTGATAAGCAGCTTCCAACTCCGCACGTTCGTTTCTAAACTCGCGTTGCTGTTCTTCTTTTGCTTCTTCAATTTTCTTTTGAAGTTCTGTTTGATATTCTGACATTTCCTGAGTCAGCTGTTTGATTTGCTTTTTTTGCTGCCATAGTGTTGCCGAAGCAGTCAAAAATACAATCAGTGCACCAATCAGCGCAGAACCGATGATCACTAAGATCAATGGCGCAGAAAAGGAAGTGAAGCCAAAACTTACAGGAACATTTTTATTGTTCAATACAGCAAAAAGAACAATAATCAAAACTAAAACAAATCCAAGAATCACATTGCTTTGCTTTTTCAATTCCTTCACCTACTTTTTGTTAAAAATTCCGCTGGCTAAATAATCACCAATCGTTGGAAACAGCGTATAAAATTTTGATGCAACTTCTAAAATAAACGGTTGATTGATTTCCCGTTTTGGATGTCTCATATTGCGGACGATCATTTTTGCCAACTTGGCAGGTTCTAAAACGATTTGTCCGACTTTTTCCAAATAGCTTCCGCTTGGATCAGCCTTATCGAAGAAATCTGTCTCGATTGGACCTGGATTCACTGTCGTAACAGCTACGCCAAGTGGTTTCAATTCTAATCGCAAAGCGTTGGAGAAGCCAAGGACTGCAAATTTCGTGGCAGAATAAACCGTTGATTTTGCAGTTGCCATTTTTCCAGCCATAGACGCGATATTAATGATATGACCTTGTCTTCTTTCTGCCATATCGATCGCAAATTTTTGTGTCAAAACCATCATTCCTAAGATATTGACTTCAAACATATCGTATGCTTTTCCAAGGTCGAATGTAAGGAAGTCTTCGAAAATCCCAAAACCCGCATTGTTTACCAGAATATCGACGCGCCCGACTTCTTCCATCACCTTTTCATATAATTCGTCCACGCTTTCAGGATTGCTGACGTCTACCTTGAAAGCATAAGCCTCTTTGCCGCTCAAGCGTCTGCACTCGTCTCTGACACCTTCTACAAATGCCATTCTTCGTGCGCAACTTATAACGATTGCTCCTTGCTTTGCTGCTTCATAACAGATTTGTGCGCCCAGACCGCCTGAACTACCTGTTACTAAAACAACTTTATCTTCTAAATTCATGCCTCTTCCTCCTCGCGAAATGGAATCTCAATGCTATCAAAATCTTTCATGATCGTCGTGTTTTCAAACACTTCTCGTGCTTCTTTTTCAAGCTCTAAAGCTGCTTTTCCTAAATATCTCGCACTGATATGAGTAAGTAGCAGCCGTTTTGCCTGCGCTTCTTTTGCAACTTCAGCAGCTTGATGAGTCGTGGAATGGAAATAGTTGTGCGCCATTCTTGCTTCATCTTTATTAAATGTGCTTTCATGTACCAGAATATCGCTATTTTCCGCAAGCACAACGGAATTATGTGTTTTTCTCGTATCGCCTAAAATAGTCACGATTCGTCCTTTTTTATCTGGACCTACGAAATCTTTTCCATTGATCGTCCGCCCATCTTCTAGTTGGATCGTTTCACCTTGCTTCAGTTTGCCGTACAGTGGTCCAGATGGAATACCTAATTCTTTTAGACGATCCACCTGCAATTCTCCTTTATGATCATGTTCAACCACACGATAACCAAAACTGTCGATCCCATGATTTAGTTTTTTTGTATAAACAGAAAATTGCTGATCAGTAAAAATCGGGGCTGTTTCATTTAGCTCAATGAATTTCAGCGGATAACTTAAACGCGTTTGCGAAATACCTAAAGAGACTTTTATGTATTCCTCTATCCCTTTTGGCCCGTAAATCTCTAATGGCGTATCCCCACCTTGAAATGACCGGCTGCTGATGAGCCCGGGAAGTCCAAAAATATGATCGCCGTGTAAATGTGTAATGAAAATTTTACCGATTTTTCTCGGACGAATAGTCGTTCGCAAAATCTGCATTTGCGTGCCTTCGCCACAGTCGAACAACCAAACTTCATTGCGCTCGTCTAAAAGTTTCAATGCTATACTTGTCACATTTCTATGTTTTGCAGGAACACCTGCACCTGTTCCTAAAAATTGTAATTCCATAATCTACCTGACTTTCTTTAAGTTCCTCTTTAATTTTAGGGTAAAAAGAAGGGATAATCAACCGTAAGTCGAGAATGGGTTCAAATTAAAAATAACGTTCTAAAGCGATAGCGTTTTCTTTGAAAATTACTATAAAAACAGCAGCGAACCCGTTTGAGATCCTCTGCTGTTTTTTATTAATTTGAAGATCCAGAACTTTCATTGTCGTTGGAAGTTTGCGGATGTTTGTCCTTCCAAGTCTTTTGTGCAGCTTCTTTCGCATGATTTTCAGCTTCTTTCGCATCATGCACATCTTTTTCGACATCTTCATAATCCAAGCGGGTAATTTCTCCGCCTAATTCCATCATTACCAATTGATTCAGTGGGCGATTGTCCTCTTCATCAGCAATCAAGATCAGTCCTGTAGCTCCTTCACCGATTTTATTTCCTACAAAGTCGAACACGGTCTGGGCATCTTTTATTTCTTTGGCATCTTGTGTCGCACCGATCATTCCTCCGGCAAACCATCCTAATAAAATCCCTAGCGGACCACCTAATACACCAACCAACATTCCGATTAATCCACCCGTAGAAGATTTGTTATTACCGGTAAAGTCGATAAAATCTTCTATTTTGAATTGATGTGTCCCATTAGGATCATGGCTGACAACTGCCATCTGTTCTCCTTTAATCGAACGAACAGCATGTAACTTTTTGATTTCTGAAAATGCCTGATATGCCTGGCTTTCTACTTGAAAATTTAAAATGATTACTCGTTTGCTCATTAAAAACGCCCCTTTCATACCTTCTTGTTATTTATTTTACCTTTAATTGTAAAATAAGAAAAGAAAAGCACTCTTTTTTTCCAATAAAACATACTAAGATTAGAGGGGGACATCATTGACGAATGATGTTCTCCTCTATTTTCTATTTTTAGATTATAGTGAAGAGTGAAAGAAAGTTCGAACAAAT
>NZ_JAKZIW010000054.1:0-14032 GCF_031143325.1 Enterococcus sp. FR204
TTCGAGTCCTACAGGGTACATACTCTAAGTGATTTAAATTGCGAATAAAATATAAAAATGACTCCCCTTTTGACTCCCCCAAGCAGTATATGGATGTCTCTAAAAGTTGTTTTTTTAGATAATAAAAAGCTGATAATAAGCGAAAAACACTTAAAATCAGCTTTAAACCCTATTCTCGAAATCCGGCGAACCGGCTAATACCGGCGCGCAGGTTCAAATCCTGTACCTTCCTTATATATCAACGATTAGACACGATTTCGATCGTGTCTTTTTTGTTGTATGTTTAGCCCAAAATATTTTTTGATTTCCTCTGAGTACGATCTTTCATACATGCTAGGAAATAAATCTCCTTGGACTTTTCTTTTGATATAAAAATACCAGATGTAAGATAAAAGTGTAAAAACGATTTGGTTTAGGGGGAAAAGCGATGTGCACCGCGATCACTTATGCAACGAAAGACCATTCTTTTGGAAGGAACTTTGATTATAAGATTTCTTATAATGAAGTAGTTACTATCATTCCAAGAAATTATAATTTCAATTCAACTATGTCAATGAGAGAATGAATAGATCTGTTTGGCTGCATATTTTCTTATATAGTCATAATTAGACACGATCTTTCGGTCGTGTCTTTTTGTCTGGAGGCTATTTTTTGAACAGCATCCACTAATATTTTTTTTACACGAAGAGAATAAGATAGCCTCAAAAAAGAAAACATGGTAAATTAGATATCGGGACTTTATTTTCTGTAAAAACAGAAACTTTCATCTTTTGTTTTCACGTGACGAAACTGTAAGAGAGAAAATATTCGTCCGCTATTTATTCTATGTTAAGATGCATATGGATGAAATAAACAGTAATTTTATATTAGGATGTGAAAGTTAAATGTGCGGTATTGTAGGTTTTGTTAACGACAAGGACAACAAAAAAACAATTATTAATACAATGATGGATCGAATCGTTCACCGTGGGCCTAATAGTTCAGGTGAATATATCGATAAACACGTTGCTTTAGGATTCAGAAGATTAAGTATTATTGACTTAGAGGGCGGTACTCAGCCCATTTACAATGAAGATCGGACAAAGATCATTATTTTTAATGGCGAAATCTATAATTATCAGCCTTTGAGAGAAGAATTGATTGCAGCTGGTCACGTTTTTCAAACACATGCAGATACAGAAGTCCTTTTGCATGGTTACGAAGAATGGGGAACAGAATTATTGCAAAAAATCCGCGGAATGTTTGCTTTTGCTATTTGGGATAATGAAAAAAATGAGTTATTCGGTGCGAGAGACCATTTTGGGATCAAACCATACTATTATGCAGAAATGAACGGAACATTTATGTTTGGTTCAGAAATCAAAAGTTTTTTGCCTCATCCTGATTTTAATAAAGAATTGAATAAAGAAGCATTGAAACCTTATATGACTTTCCAATATTCTCCATTGAACGGTGAAACCTTCTTCAAAGGTGTCTATCGTTTGCCTGAAGGCCATTATTATACGTATAAAGACGGAAAACTGGACATTCAACAATATTGGGATGCAGATTTTGAAACAAAAGAAACGCATTCCCGACAAGAATGGATCGAAAAAATCGACGAAACTGTTCAAGCTTCTATTGAAGCACACACAATCAGCGATGTAGAAGTTGGTTCTTTCTTATCCAGCGGGGTCGATTCCAGTTATGTAACCTCTGTATTGAAACCAGATCATTCTTTCTCAATCGGGTTTGATGATAAAACCTATAATGAAGCGATTGAAGCCAGAAAACTAACAGAATTATTGGACTTAGACAATACGGCAGCAGTGATCGACGGAGACATGTCTTTTAAAGCATTCCCATTGATCCAGTATCACTTAGATGAACCAGACTCAAATCCTTCTTGCGTGCCGTTGTACTTTTTAGCAAATCTCGCTTCACAAAGTGTTCGGGTGGTTCAATCAGGAGAAGGGGCAGATGAACTATTTGCGGGATACCAAACGTATGGATTCCACACGAATTCAAAATTTATCCGTGTGATTGCGCAAGGATTGAAAAAATTGCCAAAAGGAACGCGCTATAATCTAGGACGTAAAATCGGAAAAATGAAAAATTTCCATGGACGTATCCATTTATATGAATCACTTGCGCCAGCAAAAGAATATTTTATCGGGCATGCTCGAGTGTTCGAAGAATCAGAAGCATCAGAAGTGTTGACGCCAAAATATCAAACAGCGCCGTCTGTGAATGAAATCATGACTGTTCATTACGAGAAAACAGAAGGAATCAAAGATGAAGTCAATAAGATGCAATACGTCGATCTTCATCAATGGATGCCAAAAGATATTTTGTTGAAGGCAGATAAACTTTCTATGGCAAGTTCTCTAGAAGTCCGAGTACCTTTACTGGATATCGAAGTCATGAAATTGGCTCAACAAATACCAAGTAAGTTCTTGTTGAATCAAAACAATACAAAAGATGTTTTCAGACAAGCTGCGAACAAACATCTTCCAGAAGAGTGGTCGAATCGGGTGAAATTAGGATTCCCTGTGCCAATCAAAGCTTGGTTGAAAGAAGAACACGGCTACGAACAAGTCAAAGCATTATTCGAAGCAGATTTTGCAAAAGAATTTTTTGATCAAGAAAAAATCATGAAGTTGCTAGATGACCATCACGAAGGACGTAAAGAAGAACAACGTAAAATCTGGACGATCTTCAGTTTCTTGACATGGTATAAAGTTTACTTTGTCGATGAAACGATTCCGCAAGCAGAAGCAATCGATTATGTGACTGTTTGATAAAAAAGAAACAACAATATGAGAAGAAGCATAGAAACATGTGAGATGATCTCCTTGTTTCTATGCTTCTTTTTAAGCGCTTAGTAACTGATTTCTTTTGTCCCATCTTTTTTATAGATGATCAAAGTTGATTGTTTGTTTTGAGCTACTTGCTTTCCTTTTTCGATTGCTTCTTTTTTTGTATCAAAATGGTTGCTTGCCTTTTTTGCCCCTTTAGATTTCACGATCCATTGTTCTTCCTCATATTCTACGATCACATCTGAATCAAGCAGTTTTCCGGCACGAGGATTCGTATCGTGTTCATCCGTCTTGCTTGGATTTTTTTCTTTTTCGAAGGTTCGTTTTTCTGATTCACTAGCATCTTCATACCATTTTTTTGCTTGATCAATGGCAATTGGGATCGCACGGCTATCAGGGTACCCTTCATCCAACAGTGCATTTGCGATGTCGATTGCTTTTTTTCTTGTCAGTTTATCTAAGTTTTTCATTGATGCAGGAAAGTCCTTCATGTTCCATGGCATATTAATATCCCCCTTTATTAAAAAACATAATCTATATAAACAAGTGTAAGGGTATTTATACAAAAAGAAAAAGATTTTGTTTGAGAAGTAAAACCGTTGTATTTATCGTCAAGTAGTTTTACTTAACAAAATCGTGAAAAACACTAGCAATCTAGAAAAAATCATGGTAAGATAATCAAGTCTGAGAGTCATCTTAGAGGATTCTTGTAAAAATGGGAGGGAAAAACATGCGCGTAAACATCACTTTAGAGTGTACTTCTTGTAAAGAACGTAACTACCTAACAAGTAAAAACAAACGTAACAATCCTGATCGTTTGGAAAAACAAAAATATTGCCCACGCGAACGCAAAGTTACTTTGCACCGTGAAACAAAATAATGTTTTTAAAGTTCTCAATTCCTTGCTGGTCAAAGAATTGAGACTTTTTTTATCTCAAACCATCTAAAATCATAAGGAGCGGATGATATGTTTATTTCAATGTGGGCACAAGATAAAAATGGTCTGATCGGCAAAAATGGATTGCTACCGTGGCGATTGCCAAATGACATGCGTTTTTTTCGTGAACATACAATGGATCGAATCTTAGTGATGGGAAGAAAGACCTATGAAGGAATGGGCGATCTCTCACTTCCTTATCGCCATATCATCGTGTTGACAACGCAACCGAACTTTCGCACGAAAGAAAATGCAGAAGTGATGCATTCAATCGATGAACTTTTGGCGTATAGTCAAACAATCTCAGAAGATATCTATGTTTCGGGTGGCAGTCGGATTTTTCAAGAACTTCTTCCTTACACCGGTCGAATCTGGCGGACATTGATTGATAGCACGTTTGAAGGAGATACGTATATTGGGGATATCGATTTTTCAGACTTCACTCTTATAGAGGAATACGAGGGAATAACGGATCAGGAAAATTTATATGCCCATCGTTTTCAAAAATGGGAAAGAGTAAAAAATAGGGTTGTTTCAAAAGAAGAATAATATCTGGTATTCAGTTTTTAATAATAAAAAAGCATCTCACGAATGAACGTGAAGATGCTTTTTTAGTTAAAATCAGTTTAGCTTTTCTTTGATATCATTGACCATTTCCTGACTGGCAATAGGTCCGTTATATAGCCAGCTAGATTCAGGGCCGAATTGCAGTACGTGATCGTCCTTCACTGCTTTGAGATTTTTCCAGCTTGGTTCATTGAACATAGCGGCATCTTTATCACTGTTTACAAGAATGATGTAATCAGCATCTAATTCAGCTAGTTTTTCCGAAGAAACAGCAGACCAGTCAGAAGTGGCTTCTTTGGACACTTCTTCTACTAAATCAGGCACACCAAATTTTAGATCGTCATATACGATTCTACCGCTTGACCGATTTTTGCTGACCATGAAGGCGGAGTTATTGGTCACCCATAACACTGCAGCTGTCTTGTTCTCAATTTTATCTGCTAATTCTTCGCGAGTGCTCTTGACGGATTTTTGATAATCGGAAATGACTTTTTCCGCTTCTTTTTCTTTTGCTAAAGCCTTGCCGACATCTTTTAGTTGTTCTTCCCATGTGACGTCTGTTCCGTTTTTTACGACATAAGTTGGCGCGATTTTACTATATTGCTCGTATTTCCCACCTTCGACAGTAGCGGAAGAAGAAATCAACAGCAAGTCAGGTTCGAAGCTTAATACTTTCTCGTAAGGAAGATCATAAGAAATAGTTGGAACATCTTTCAAATCATCTTGCAGATAATCTTGGATAGAACCACTGCCCACTGTCCATTGGGCGATAGGTTTTTCTCCTAGGGAAATCAGATAGTCTTCTAAGTAACTACCGATGATCCGTTTAGGTGCGTTTGGAATGTCGACTTTATGTCCAAGCGTATCTGTGACTGTATGCGTGCTGGTGGATGAAGTCGTCGAATTGGTAGGTGTAGCTGTTTCTTTATCTGAAGAGGGGGAGCAAGCGCTCAATACTCCAGCCAACAGCAATATGCTAGATAATGTGAATACTTTTGTTTTTAAGTTCATTTCTTTCCTCCTGACATAATTGAGAATCTTTCTCATTGGTTATTATTCCTGATATTTCGAATGCTGTCAACCGCTTCATTTAGCTATAGATATGAAAGTAGCGCTTGACGAAATAGTGAAACAGCGTCATAATTGAGAATGATTTTCAGCGAAAGGATGGGTGAAATGACGAGACTAAGGGCAGCTGATATTGCAGCCGGCTACGAAAATAAAAAAATTATTGAAAACATGTCTGTTACGATTCCTGAAGGGAAAATCACGAGCTTGATTGGACCAAACGGAAGTGGAAAATCTACTTTATTGAAAAGCTTTACCCGCATAATACCTGTGAAATCAGGAAAGATCATTGTCAATGATTCTGATATATCTACATACAGTTCAAAAGAACTTGCAAAAAAAATTGCTTTATTAGCACAAACTAGTGAACATCCTATAGGTATGACAGTAGAAGAAGTAGTATCTTACGGACGATATCCCTATCAAAAACTGTTTAGCGGTATGGATGCACAAGATCATGAAGCAATCGAGTGGGCTTTGGATGCAACAGGTTTGTCTGGATATCGCACGCGAGATATCGCAACGTTGTCTGGTGGACAAACCCAGCGTGTCTGGATTGCTATGGCACTTGCTCAGGAAACAGATATCTTGATCTTGGACGAGCCGACGACGTTTTTAGATCCGTCACACCAATTAGAGATCCTACAGTTATTGACTCAAATCAATCAAATAAAACAAACAACGATCTTGATGTCGATCCATGACATTAATCTTGCTTCACGTTTTTCTGATTATTTACTAGGAATGAAAAACGGTGAATTGATCACGGAAGGTACACCTGAAGAAGTGATCACAAAAGAGTGTATGAAAAAAATATTTGAGATTGATGCAACGATTGTCACACTACCAAAAACGAATAAACCAGTTTTTCTGACGTATGATCTGTTGCCAAAAGAGCAGGAGGATCAACTATGAAGGCTAGAAAAAAAAACAAACTCTTGCTTTTGATCTGTTTTGTTCTTTTGATCATTTTTTTTATTGCTCTTTCAAATGGCGCAGCGAGTGTGGGAAAAATAGCCTTTTGGCAGGCGTTGGTTGATTTTGATGGATCAAAACAAAGTCATCAAATCATAAGAAACATTCGTTTGCCTCGGGTTGCAGGGGCATTTCTCGTAGGGAGTTGTTTTGCATTGAGCGGTGCATTGATGCAAGGAGTGACAAGAAATCCTTTAGCAGATTCAGGTTTACTAGGAATCAACGCTGGTGCTTCGTTGGCAATGGCTCTTAGTTTTGCTTTTTGGCCCAAAGCTTCTGGCTTTTCTGTGTTTCTGGTGTCATTGGCAGGTTCTTTTGCTGTGACTTTACTCGTATTTGGCTTTTTGCAGTTTTCGAAAATGGGCATGAATCCTTTACAGCTGATTTTAGCTGGCGTAGCTATTAGTTCTTTTTTTACTGCAATCAGTCAAGCACTTACCCAATTTTTTAATCTACAGCAAGATCTTGCTTTTTGGTTTGTAGGTGGAGCTGCCAATATCACATGGGAACAATTAACAGTGTTGTTCCCTGTATATGTGCTTGCTGTCTTGGTTTCTTTTTCATTAGGAAAAGCGATATCCTTGATTAGTTTGAGTGAAACCCATGCATTAGCTCTTGGAGGTCATCCTAAACGAACACGGTTGATTGTTTTCTGTCTAGTTGCAGTGTTAGCAGCCATTGCCGTTTCGTTAGTCGGACCTGTTTCATTTATTGGGCTGTTGGTTCCGCCGATTGTTCGCGGAATGGTTGGGACAGACTATCGTTATGTCCTACCTGTCTCTTTTTTAGTTGGAGGCGGACTGGTCATGTTGGCGGATTTTGCAGCAAGGATGATCAATCCACCTTTTGAGACACCTTTTGGATTAGTCATCGCATTGATTGGCGTTCCGTTTTTACTGATACAAGTAAGGAGGGAACAACGGTGAAAAAAATATATTGGACGTTGTATTTCTTGCTTTTTCTACTTATCGTCTTGTCTGTAGGTAGTTTGATGATTGGCACGCCTTTTATTTATCTTGATCAGCTTTTTGACACGTTCATAGGGAAAGGCTCCTCTTCTTTGGCGCTGATTGTTGGAGAGTTTCGTGTTCCTCGATTACTGATCAGTTTATTAGCAGGTGCTTGTCTTGGCGTCTCTGGTTATGTCTTGCAAGGAGTGACGAGAAATGAATTGGCAGATTCTAGCATATTGGGGATCAATGCGGGAGCTGGATTTCTAGTGATGCTTTATTTAGGTTTCTTTTCACAATATTCTCTGCCGTTTCTGTTGCTAGTCGTAGCCTTTATAGGTGGTATTCTCGCTGCTTGCTGTGTCTATCTTGCGGCCTATGATCGAAATGGATTTTTAGGGATGAATCGTATCTTATTGTCTGGTATTGCCGTTAATGCGGGTCTTTCTGCATTAACGTTGTTGTGCACCATCCAATTGTCAAAGGAAAATTATGGATTTGTCAATGCATGGTTGGCGGGATCGATTTGGGGTGCGAGCTGGTCCTATGTTTGGGCGCTTCTTCCATGGGCGATTATCTTGATTCCGCTAGGAGGATTTTATGCGCAGCGGATTGGCTTGTTATCATTTGGTCAAGAACGCGCGCAAGGATTAGGGCTAAATGTGGCTAAAAGTCAAAAAATCCTTTTGTTGTTAGCTGTTGCTTTAGCAAGCGGTAGCGTAGCGGTGACAGGGAGTTTATCCTTTGTAGGACTACTGGCTCCTCATGCTGCGAAGCTAGTCGTACGTAAAGAAAATCACTGGACCTTTATTCTAAGCAGTTTGTTTGGTTCCGTTTTTGTACTTAGCGCAGATATTGTTGCACGAGTGATTCTGCCAAGTGGGGAAATACCGACAGGGATTTTGATCGCCCTTTTTGGTGCGCCATATTTTCTGTATGTATTGTTTATCAGACAAAAACACGTGCTGAGCAGTTGAAGTTCATTAAAAGGCAAGAAGGCCGATCATTGTTAGGTCTTCTTTTTCTTTTATTTATACATTTATTTGAAAGTTCGATTGCTATTTTTCTTTTTTTCCTATACCATTTTATGAGAGAAGGAAGGGTGATTTTTTGGAGCAAATGAAAGAAAAATTACGCCGACAAGGAATCGAAAAGCTGAAAAATCTGGCCAAAAGCGGTAAGAAAAAGGACAAAGAACAGCGAATCTATGAACAGCTATTCGCAAGCGAGTACTGGAAGTCGGCACAAGTGATAGGGACGACTTTGTCAAATGAATTTGAGCTGGATACACAGCGGATTATCCAACGGGCGAAAAAAGAACAAAAGAAGATAGTTGTTCCTAAAACTTTACCAAAACGTCAGATGGCGTTTTATGAAATGGATGAACACACCGTTTTTGAACGTTCGAGTTTTGGCGTTCTCGAGCCACAATCAGAGAAGCTTTATTTGCCGGAAATGATCGACCTCCTCATTGTACCAGGGATTATCTACAATAGAGCCGGTTATCGAATTGGTTTTGGCGGTGGTTATTACGACCGGTATTTAAAAAATTTCCATCGAAAAACATGCAGCCTCGTTTTTCGAGAACAATTGAATGAACAATGGCAACCGGAAAGTTTTGATCAGAAGATCCAACAATTATTTATTGACTAAAATGAAATGGGAGGTTTTCATGAATTATCAACAGCAAATAAAAATGCGTGCATGGTTGAGGCGACCGTTATGGACCTATGCTTTTTTGGGGATACAGACAATAGTCTTCATTATAATGGAGTTGTTTCCGCGTCTTGAAATTCCTTATTATACTGGAATGTATGGTCCTTATCTTGTTCACTTCAATGAATGGTGGCGCTTAGTGACACCAATCTTCATCCATTTTGGAGTGATGCATTTCGTCATGAACTCACTGATATTGTATTTTATGGGGCAACAAATCGAGGCAATATACGGTCACTGGCGTTTTTTCCTGATCTATATGTTCAGCGGGATAATGGGAAATACAGCAAGTTTTGCTTTCAACGAAGCGAATGTTTTGTCTGGTGGTGCAAGCACTTCGATATTCGGATTGTTTGGTGCGTTGTTTATTTTAGGATTTCATTTTAAATATAATACGGCGATCCAACAACTAGTCAGACATTTTCTTTTATTTATTGCGATGACATTTGTTTTTGGTCTTCTTGACACCTCTGTAGATGTTTGGGGACATGTCGGCGGACTGGTTGGCGGTTTAGTATTAGGGAACATTTTAGGGCTACCGAAACAGCAGACAAGCTATTCGATACACCAGAAGATTCTTTCTACACTAGTTTTTGTATTTCTTTTTGTAATATGTATTTTACTGGGTTTAAAAAAATATGGTTTACTTGTATAATATGAAGGAAGTGCTTAAAGATGGAGAGCTTATATGATGTACAGCAGCTGTTCAAAAAATTTGGCATCTTTATCTATGTGGGTGCACGCATCTATGATATTGAATTGATGACTATTGAATTGCGGAATCTGTATGATAGCCGTTTGATCGATCATGATACATACATGACAGCGTGGCGCATATTAAAAAGAGAGCACCGAATTGAAGAAAGCCGAAAGAAAGGAAATTTGTAATGGACAAGAAAATTATTGGGATTGATTTAGGTGGAACAACAGCAAAATTTGCAATTTTAACACCAGAAGGAGAGATTCAACAAAAATGGAGCATCGATACCAATATTTTGGATGATGGCAAACATATCGTTCCTGAAATCATCGAATCAATCAACCATCGATTGAATTTATATAATATGAAAGCCGAAGACTTTATTGGAATCGGTATGGGTACTCCAGGAAGCATGGACAGTGACGCTGGAACAGTTATTGGTGCATATAACTTGAACTGGACAGAAGTACAATTTGTGAAAAAACTGATTGAAGCAGGGACAGGAATCAAATTCGCTATCGATAATGATGCGAATGTGGCTGCTTTAGGTGAACGATGGAAAGGTGCTGGAGAAAACGATCCAGACGTTGTATTCGTTACTCTAGGAACAGGTGTTGGCGGTGGTATCGTTGCTGGCGGGAATTTGATCCATGGCGTGAGCGGAGCAGGCGGAGAGATCGGCCATATCACTGTGGATCCTGAAGGGTTCGAATGTACTTGCGGTAAACGCGGATGTTTAGAAACTGTATCTAGCGCTACTGGTGTGGTACGTCTAGGACGTTACTTGGCAGAAGAATACGCAGGAGATTCAAAACTGAAAGCAATGTTAGATAACGGTGAAGAAGTAACAAGTAAAGATATCTTTGAAATGGCTCAAGAAGACGATCCGTTTGCATTGATGGTTGTTGATCGCGTATGCTTCTATTTAGGCTTAGCTTGCGCAAACTTGGGGAATACATTGAATCCGTCAAGTATTGTGTTAGGCGGCGGAGTATCGGCGGCAGGAGAATTTTTACGCAGCCGTGTAGAGAAATATTTTAAAGAATTCACTTTCCCACAAGTAAGAGAATCAACAAAAATCAAATTAGCAGAGCTTGGAAATGAAGCTGGTGTCATTGGCGCTGCCTCATTAGCCTTGAAATTTGCTTAAAAAAACGGAGGCATTACATGGTTTTATGGGTAATTAATATCATTTTGCTATTGATTGTGCTTGCAATCATCTTTTGGGAAGTCTATCTACGAGTAATGGCCAAGCGTTCAGCATCGACTTTGACAGAAGAAGAGTTTCGAGAAGGAATGAGAAAAGCACAAGTAATCGATGTTCGCGAAAAAGATGTGTTTGATGCAGGGCATATCTTAGGTGCAAGAAACATCCCTTACACTGTTTTGAAAGATTCACTAGGATCGATTCGAAAAGACCAACCTGTCTATATCTATGATCAAAAGAAAAGCTTGAGTATCCGCACGGCAAATAAATTACGTAAAGCAGGTTATAAAGAGATTTATTTGCTTAAGGGTGGATATGACGGCTGGTCTGGAAAAATCAAAAGCAAAAAAGTATAAAGCAGATATTTTTATGACAGCTTTGGAAAAACTAGATCAATAATCAGGTATTGACTAAGAAAAAATGAACGACACGAGGGATAGTTGTGTCGTTCATTTTTTATTTTGTGCTATTATCTACATATAAAATATAAAAGAAAAAAGGCAGAAAGAAGGAAACAACTATGATCAAATTAAAGCGTGTTTACCTTGATGCTGAAGAAGAGGATGGCTTTCGGATACTCGTGGATAGGCTCTGGCCACGAGGGATTTCAAAAGAAAAAGCACACTTAGATCTATGGTTGAAAGAAATTGCGCCTAGTAATGAAGCACGCAAAGCTTTTGACCACGTACCAGAACGTTTTGCTTTATTTGCAAAGAAATATCAGCAAGAATTGTCTTTTGAAGAAGAAAAGACGCGAGCTGTTTCCGAACTCACCCAACTTATGAAAGAACATCCAGTCATTACTTTCGTTTATGGTGCAAAAAACGAGCACCAGAACCATGCCGTTGTGTTAAAAGAATTTATCGAAAAGGAGGTGTACAAATGAAAATAGGAATCATTGGCGCCGGACCTAGAGGATTAAGTGTAGCAGAAAGGATTCTGTATAATAATCAGGGCAGACATTCTCTTGAACTTATTCTTTTTGATCCAGAAGGTCCAGGCGGTCGAGTTTGGCGGTTGAATCAGCCACCAGAATTATTAATGAACTCTGTTTCTCAACAAGTGACGCTTTTTACAGACGAGACGTTGTCCAGTGGGGGAACGGTAATGCCGGGACCTAATTTGTTTCAATGGAGTAAAGGACCTGCTACAGATTATATCGAACAGACGGTAACCAAAAATAAGCAACTATTTATAGAAGAAATTAACCGTCTGGAAAAAGACCAACAATCTACTCGTTGCCTATACGGACTTTATCAACGCTGGTTTTTCACAAAGTTGCAAAAAGAATTTCCAGCTTCTACTCAGCTTGTCTACTCTTTAGTGAAAAAGGTCAGCAAAGAAAAAGACGGTTTCCTATTACAGACAGATCAGCAAAGCTATCCTGTCAATCAGCTCATTTTAGCGAGTGGTCATTGGGAAAATGATCAGACAGAAGAGGAAAGAGCCTGGATAGACTATGCAAAGAAAAATGATTTACTGTATCAGCTTCCTTCTAATCCTGCAGATGTCGATCTTTCAAAGATACCGCCAAAAGAAAATGTCTTTCTAAGAGGGCTTGGTTTAAGCTTTTTTGATTATGTCGGATTGTTTACGGTATCAAGAGGAGGGCGCTTCGAAAACAAAAAGGGAAAACTAGTCTATCATCCATCTGGCAAGGAACCGATTGTATACAGCGGGTCAAGAAGAGGTCTGCCTTACTATCCTCGAGGGAGAAATCAAAAGCAAGGCGGAGCAATGGCATGGCCACGGCTACTTACAAAAGAAAACCTTGAGCAATGGCATCGATCGGGACTTTTGACTGGCGAAACATTTTTTGACTATCTGAAAAAAGACGCTGAGTTGTTTTATTACAAGAAAATCATCGAAGAACATCACTTGCCGATTTCAATGAAAACTTTTGAGCATGATTTTCTTTCCCTCTCTTCAGAAGAGTGTCTTGGAAAGTATCCAGCATTACTTCCTTACAAATGGTCTTGGTCGTGTCTAGAAACTCCTCTTACCTATCAGGATGAGTCCTTTGCAGAAGCTAGCCGAGTATTTATTGAAAGGCAGATAAAAGAAGCGGAAAAAGGCAATTGCACAGGGGCATTGACTTCGACATTTGATGCATTGAAAGACTGGCGTGATCCAATCCGGCAGGCTATTGAATGGCACGTTTTTTCTGCTAAGGAATACAAAGAAATACTGTGGGGATGGTTTACTCATCTAAACAGCTTTTTAACGATTGGTCCGCCAGTTATTCGGACAAAAGAGTTAGCGGCACTGATAGATGCGGGTATTTTTCATTTGATCGAACCGCCACTTGATATTCAGCAAAAGCAAAACCGTTATGTTATTTCTCTACAAGATAAAGAAATCAGCAGTCGCTATTTGATCGAAGCTCGTTTGCCACAAACAAGCTTTTCTCGTTCAAGTAATCCTGTCATAAAAAATTTGAAGGAAAATAAACTTGTTCGCCCTTTTTCGTTTTCAGATAATACAGGAAGTTATCATTCAGAAGCTATAGATGTTGAGCGAGGTACGAATCGCGTGATTGATGCTTCCGGGAAAATCCAGTCTGGCTTTTATTGCTATGGAATACCAGTTGAAGGCGTGGATTGGTTAACTGCAGCAGCAGCTAGACCTTATACAGATCCATGGAATTTGAGACAAGCAGATAAAATAGCACAATTTATATTGACTGACAAATAAAAATACGCATGATGACTTATCTGTTCTTTCACAAGTCTTCATGCGTATTTTTTAAATAATTATTAACGAGAAACGCGTTTGCGCATTGCTTTTTTACGATTTTCTTCAATCATTGCTTCTTTTTCGTCAACCGGATCGATCACTGTTTTTTTCACAGAAGCGACCAACCCAGCAACGGCAGCGGCTGTTGCCAAGCTACCTACTAATATTCCAGATACAAATTTTTTCATTGAATCCACCTCATTTATTATTTGTTATATCTATTATGGAACAAAAGAGAAAAAAAGGCTAGTTTTACGTTTGTTTGTAAACCTTTGCAAAAAATCCTTGAAAATGTTTACTAAATGTTTTATTATAAATTTACCAGATAAATTTACGAAATTTTACTTTCTTCTTTTCTACCATAAAGTAGACTTCGTT
>NZ_JAKZIW010000055.1:0-13026 GCF_031143325.1 Enterococcus sp. FR204
TATATAAATGTTCTCCTGTATGACGGTTATACAGACGATACATCGGAGAAGTTGAAGTTGGTGCTGTATCATACTGTGTCAGATTATAGGTTTCGATTACATTGTTCAATGTAGAACCATAATTAGGCGCAGTGGCATAACGACCTGTTAGCCAAGCCGTAGCATCTTTGTAAGAGTTCGTATTGCTTTTCCATGCACCGGAATAGTAGTAAACGCCTGGCTGAAAAGAAGTCGTCTTCAATACCGTTACGTTATCTTGCAATGATTCTTTGTACGAAGGATATTTTCTAAAAGCGGCATTCACCGTAATCCATTGCCCATTCACATATTCCGAAGTAGGCATCGTAACAGATTGGCCGTTATAGCTTCCTTTAATCCCAAATAGATTGTAATTAGGGGCAGAAGCCAAAGTACTGTTCCCCCAGCCACTTTCAACGATGGCTTGAGCAATCATGACTGATGCATATAAGTCATTGGCACTTGCCAAACTTTGTGCAGTTGAGGCAATACTATCAATGAACGCTTGTTGAGAATTAGCAGATGAGCGAGCATAAAAAGCATAGCCAGTATAGTTTTCGAATTCAGACAAATCTGCTTGATGGGTATGTGTCAATGTTTGCCCATCTGTCAATTGGTTCGTGATTTCTTCTGCATTCTCTGGATTGTTCTGAGCTTCTGCTGATGTACTGTCTTCGGTTTGTGTTTGTTCTGTTGTTTCAGTTGTTGGTTCTTCGGTTGAAATTGTATTTTCTGAGACAGTAGCTGACTGCAAAGTACTCTCTGTATCGTTTTCAATTCCTGTTTCTGAAGAACTCGATGTCTGAGTTGCGACAGTTTCTGTCGATTCTTCAGCTAGCACTGTTGTGTTGGCAACTGCTAGATTTCCTAAAAGAATAACGCTAAATAATAAATTCTTTGCTTTCATCTTTTTTCTCCTTTGAATTATGAAACTTTTCCTAAATAACAGTGTAACTAAAAAAAGTAAAAGCAAGTCAATGTCCATATTTAAATAACGTTTGTTTCTTTTTAATAAATTTGCTTTTTCTGCATAAAAAGACGTAAATGAAGAATATTCTTCTCCATTCACGCCTTAAATTGATGGTCGTTTGAATAACTATTTAACAAGTAATTCTCTCTGGATATTATCCGTTATGGATTATACTTCCTGTGTCGTCGGACGGATAATCATGTTGCTGACAGACATCCGGTCTGGCGTTTCTATCGCAAATGCTACAGCAGAAGCTATATCTTCAGATGTTAATCCCCATTCTTTTTGCGCTTCATGAAGTTCAAGAGCAGCCTTTTTGTCGCTGATGGTTTGATATAATTCAGTTTGAACAGCTCCTGGAGAGATGATCGTAGATTTGATGTTATTTTGCCGTTGCTCTTGACGTAATCCTTCCATGATTGCACGGACAGCAAATTTTGTTCCGCAATAAACGGCGGAATCAGGATAAACAACATGTCCCGCCACAGAATCAGTTGAAATGATATGCCCAGATTTTTGTTTTTCCATGATTGGAAGTACGGCGGAAATTCCATTTAACACACCCATGATGTTGATATCAAGCATATTTTGCCATTCATCACGGTGACCTTCAACTAATGGAGCGGTTGGCATGATTCCTGCATTATTGTACAATACATCGATTCGACCGAACTTTTCCATCGCTAAATCGATAACTGCTTGGACTTGTGCAAAATCTCTTACATCTGCTGTTTGAATATATAGCTCAGCTTCTGGTAAAGATTCTTTTATTGCTTTTAGGCGATCTTCTCGGCGTGCAGCTATAACTAGTTTAGCCCCTTTTTCTGCTAACAGCTTCGTTGTTGCTTCACCGATTCCGCTTGAAGCGCCCATGATGACAATCACTTTTTCTGATAAATCATTCATTCTATTCTCCTCCTGTTTTGAAAAATCTCTTGCTTATACTCACTATCTCTTATTTCATCTTACTGTTCAAATAATCCGTTCGACAGGTTTGACGATTTTGGCAGGGATTCCTGCAACGATGGTATTGTCTGGGACATCTTTCGTAACAGTTGCATTCGCTGCAACAATGGCATTCTCGCCAATCGTTACGCCTGGCAGAATAGTTGCTCCTGCTCCGATCCAAGCATTTTTCTTGATGTGGATTGGCTTTACTGACAAGCCTCTTCGTTCTTTTGGATCGGTTAGATGGTTCACCGTGATGAGGTTGACACGAGAACCAATCAATACTGAATCTTCTAAACAGATGCCACCTAAGTCAACGAACATCACTTGACGATTGATAAAGACATTTTTCCCTATACTAATATGTTTGCCGAAATCTGTATAAAAAGGCAGCAGAACAGTCACCGTATCATCTACTTTGTCACTAATGATATTTTCTAGCCGTTTGCGGATATCTGCTGGTTCATGGTACCCAGTATTCAGCGCTGCTAAAGGCTCTTCGTTTTCAGCTTGGATCTGATGGATCACTTCAAAGAGCGGATCCGTTACTCGAATCTCTTTATTGACGATTTGTTTTTCGATGAGGCTTGTCATTTTGCTCCCTCCTTTTATCCTTACTTTATAACGGACGGCTTATGATGTCTAATACTTATATAACATACTTAACTATTCCTTTTAACTATACTTAGTGGTATGCTTTTTTAAAAACAGGAGGGAAAAAATGGATATTCGTATACTGACGTATTTTTTAGCAGTAGCTAGAGAAAAAAATATCAGCCGAGCAGCAAAATCTCTGCATATCACGCAACCTACTCTCTCAAAACAACTGAAAGATTTAGAAGAAGAACTTGGTGTGACACTTTTCACTCGAGGCTCCCGAGAGATACAGTTGACGGATTCTGGTCGATATCTTTATTCAAAAGGAAAAGAAATCTTGTCGTTGGTAGAAAAAACGGCGAACAATTTAACAAATGACGCAATCATCTCTGGAGAAATCTACATTGGCGGAGGCGAAACTAAAGCAATCTCTTTCATTTCTGATAGCCTTCATTCGTTGATCAAGGCGCATCCTGATATCCAGTTTCATTTATATAGCGGGAATGCAGATGATATCATAGACAAACTGGATAGCGGATTACTTGATTTTGGACTCGTAATCGAACCGACAAACAAACAAAAATACCAGTCATTTCGACTGCCAGCCCAAGATCATTGGGGACTTTTGATACATCGGAATCATCCTTTAGCAAAGCAAACAGTCATCCATCCGCAGGAACTGAAAACTGTTCCTTTGATCATTTCCCGGCAAACGTCAGTGGACAGTCAACTAGCTGAATGGCTAGGTTTCAGCATAGATCAGTTATCGATCGTCGGAACATATAACTTATTGTACAATGCTTCTTTGATGGTCGATAACGGGACTTTTGGTGCATTAGCTCTAGATGGGATCATCAATACTTATGGGACGGAAAAAGTATTCATCCCACTCGATCCGCCATTACAAGCTTCACTGAATCTCATTTGGAAAAAAGACCAGCCTCTTTCTCCTGCTGCTCGTAAATTTTTAGATGTCCTAACGGAGAAATACAATTAAGTAGAGTTTTTTTCCTTCGCTTTCAGCTTTTTAACAACGAATAAGTTAAGCAAAAGATCCAATGATTAAATAACATAAGTTTCTTAATTTGTTCCTTCCTTTTATTTCTGATAATTCCAGTAAATTACTATAATTATAAAAAAAGAATTGACAAAACATAACTGTCTATATAAAATTGATTACGTTAACAATAATTCGTTTCATGTGACTAGATCATACTAGGCATGAAAAATCTCTGAGGAACATGGTTTCCCTAGGAGGTTTTTCGTGTCTATTTTTGTTTGGTCGCAATCAACTGGTCTAGCAAACGTGAAAACCAAATCTTCAAAAAGGGTGCGCGCATGAAAATCAAAAAGATCTTTAATCAAAATGCAGTATTGGTAGATGACGGTGGACAGGAAAAAGTAGCTATTGGAAAAGGGATTGGATTTGACAGAAAAAGAAATGATTTGATTTTTGATCGTGATATCGAACGGATATTTGTCATGGAACCAGAAGGTCAAATCAAGTTGCAAAATTTACTTAATCAGATCGATGAACGCTTTTTATTTGCAGCAGAAACGATCATTGATCATGCGGAAACTGTTTTGATGGAAAAGTTGAATGAACATGTATTGATCGCTTTGACCGACCACATTGCTTTTTCTGCGGAGAACATTAATAACGGTATCGTCATCCGCAACAAACTTTTAAGAGAAATCGAAGTGCTTTACAGTGATGAATTCAGTATTGCTCAATGGGCAGTAGAGTATCTGACAAAAGAGCTTGGGATTCCATATACTTATGACGAAGCAGGATATATCGCAATCCATATTCACAGCGGACGAAGCGGTCGGAACAATAACCATCGCAGTATCCGTGAAGTGACGATTGTATCTGACATCATCCATTTAGTGGAATCAGAATTGGAAACAGATATCCATTCAGAACCATTTTCACTGAATTATTCAAGACTGGTGAATCATTTACGACTGCTTCTACAACGAACCCATGCGCAACAATATGCTGTTTTAGACACGGAAATCGTAGAAATGGTCAAACGAAAATACCCAGAAAGCTATAAGATTTCTAAAAAAATCCGTGTGTTGCTGACCAAAGAATACCAGCTCGCGATCACGAAAGAAGAACTGGGTTACTTGGCCATCCATATCGAGCGTTTAAGAAGCGCAATCGTACAAATAAATGTTAACAATCATGAGGAGGAAAAAAATTGAAAGCATATCTACAACGAATGGGACGTTCCCTTCAACTTCCAGTTGCGGTCTTACCTGCTGCTGCTTTACTAGTAGGGATCGGAAACTGGTGGGCATCTTATAGTAACGACATTGTCGCTCATTTTTTACAAGCTGGCGGTAACGCAGTTTTAGGTCAATTACCTTTGCTGTTTGCCGTTGGGTTAGCACTAGGGATGTCAGTGGACAAATCAGGTGCTGCTGCCTTGGCAGGTTTGGTCGCATTTGAAGTTCCAGTAAATGTTTTAAAAACTGATTCAGTAGCTACTTTATTGAATATCAAACCAGAATCAGTTGATCCATCTTTTGCTCAGATCAGTAACGTATTTATTGGTATTATTGCCGGATTGATTGCGGCAGCTCTTTATAATCGTTTCCACGAAGCAAAATTACCGATGGCTTTATCTTTCTTTAGCGGCAAGCGTCTAGTGCCAATCTTGGCTGCCTTTGTCATGCTGCTGATCAGTGCAGTGCTACTGCTCGTATGGCCTCCGGTTTACTCTGCTTTAGTTTCTTTTGCTAAATTCATTTTGAGTTTAGGCTGGGTTGGTGCAGGTCTTTATGGCTTCTTCAACCGTTTACTGATCCCTACAGGATTGCATCAAGCAATGAACTCCGTGTTCTGGTTTGACGTAGCAGGAATCAATGATATTGGTAAATTTTTGGCTTCTGAAGGAACAAAAGGCGTAACAGGAATGTATCAAGCTGGATTTTTCCCAATCATGATGTTCGGGCTTCCAGCAGGAGCATATGCTATTTACAGAAATGCACGTCCAGAAAACAAAGCAAAAACAGCTTCCTTGATGTTAGCAGCAGCTTTTGCTTCATTCTTTACTGGTGTAACAGAACCACTTGAATTCTCATTTATGTTCGTTGCTTGGCCATTATATGTCTTGCATGCAATTTTCACTGGGATTTCTTTAGCAGTGAGTGCATTCTTCCATTGGACAGCAGGATTTGCCTTTAGTGCCGGATTTGTCGATTACTTCCTATCTTTGAAAAATCCGATTGCGAATCAGCCATTGATGTTGATCGTCCAAGGATTAGTAACAGCAGTGATTTACTACTTTGGCTTTAACTTTGCTATCAAAGAATTCCATCTGATGACTCCTGGCCGCGAGGAAGCAGATCTTTCAGATGACGATACTGCAACGACAAATTCAGACAATAAATATGCGGCACAAGCAAGCAAAATCTACGCTGCATTAGGCGGAGCCGACAATGTAACTTCGATCGATAACTGTACTACACGCCTTCGTTTGCAAGTCAAAGATACAGGCCTGATCGATCAAAATAAAATCAAAGCCACTGGCGTACCTGGTATGAAGATCATCAACGGAAAAAATGCGCAAGTCATCGTAGGTACAGAAGTACAATTCGTTGCAGATGAGATGGCAAAACTACATGGTGGTGCTGCAGCACGACCTGCACAAACAAACACCGTGGTTAAAACAGAAACATTTGCCGGTGGAACGATCGAACAAGATATTTACGCTATCGCAAATGGGAAACTGATTCCAATCACTGAAGTTTCAGATGATGTATTCGCGGAAAAAATGATGGGTGACGGCTATGCTGTATTACCAGAAAATGGAGAAATCTTCTCTCCAATCGCTGGTACGATCACAAACATTTTCCCAACAAAACATGCTGTCGGAATCCAAACAGATGCTGGTATCGAAGTCTTGCTTCATATGGGCATCAACACTGTTGACTTAAAAGGCGAACCATTCACTTTATATGTAGAAGAAGGTCAAAAAGTCGCAAGAGGTCAATTGATTGCTTTAGTTGATCTTGCCGCTATTCAATCTGCAGGCAAAAACACGGATATGGTCGTTGTATTCACAAATGGCGACAAAGTCCAAAGCTTAAAAATCGAACCCGCACGTGATGTAAAAGCAAATGATAAAATCGGCTCTGTTTCCAACAAAGCCTGAGCCATCGTCTTCCCCAGACTTTTTTATCGATAAACAAAAAGGAGCTGAGACAAAAATCTTGTCTCAGCTCCTTTTTCCGAATAAAAACGGCGTTCTCCTGCCAACTCCGCGGTAATAAGTCCAGCCAAACGTAACATATGAAGAACTATTTTTTATTTGACTCTTCTTATTACTTGATGCAGAACAGCTTTTTTACAACCTCTGATAAACGGTGTTCAAAAACCAGTTTATCGGTATGAAGTCAAATTTATGCAAAAATGTGGAAAGCCATTTTCACAAAATTTTTCTTCATACTCAAAACTAATCGGCTTTTTCACAACCTCTTTATACATTATTCCTGATCCAATATTTCTTTTAATGCTGCTTCAAGAGAAGTTAATGGTTTTCCCAATACTTTTTCTAAATCATCAGAGGAAATAGCTAACTGATCCTTTTTAATATCATGTTGGATCGCTAAAAACATGTCAGCTGCTTCTTGAGGGAATCCGGCTTCTTTTAGATTTTCGACAAACGCTGCATCACTTGCTTCAATAATTTCTAACTCTTTACCTGTCGCACGCTCTAATGCCTTGGCTAATTCTTCATAGTCAGTTAGATTGCCGGATAATTCTAAGATTTCTGGAGAGTCACTTTCTACTAGTACTTTTGCTGCAGCTTCTGCATATTCACGTTTCAATGCCCAACCTGTTTTTCCATTTCCTGCAGCATAAACGAATTGACCAGTTTTTAAAGCCTGCCCAATGATAGGTAATTCATTCTCTACATACCAATTATTCCGTAAAAATGTATGGGAAATACCTGAATCCTTAATCATTTTTTCAGTGAATTGGTGATCTGGCGCTAATACACTAATCGAGTGATCGGCATCTGCAAAACTTGTATAAGCGATATAAGATACCCCAGCTGCTTGTGCTGCCTTCACTACATTCTTATGTTCGGCTTGACGATTTCCTGGAACGCCAGAGACAAAAAGCAATCGATCTATTCCTTTCAACGCTTCTTTCATTGAGTCTAAATCATCATAATCACCAATACGTATATTAAATCCAGCTTCTTTCAGTGCTTCTCCTTTTTCTTCACTACGTACTAGTACATAGATTTCATTTTGTGGAACCATCTTTTTTAAGAATTCCAGCGCATAACCACCAAAACCTCCAGTTGCTCCTGTTACTAAATAATGCATATTTGCCACTCCCTATTCTTTTTATTTGTTAAGATTTACAGCTGTACATTTATAAATTACACATTTATCATAAAGAGTGTGGTAAGATAAGTCAAGCAAAAAAAATGAAAGGATGACAACTGATGAAGTATTCTCTGCAATTTAGTGATGCAATCCATGTACTTGCCTATATTGAAATGTTTCAAGATACCCGATCACTTTCTAGTGAGATGATTGCCAGTAGTATCGAAACAAATGCAGCAAATGTACGTAAAATCATGAGTCAGCTCAAAAAATCCGGTTTGATCTTTACAAAAACCGGAAAACCGCAGCCTTCCCTTGCCAAAAGTCCAGATCAGATTTCTTTACTAGATGTCTATCGCAGCATCGAAGGTAATACACAGCTTATCCAAGTCGATCCAAAAACAAATCCAAATTGCGTCGTTGGTGCGAATATCCAAGAAGCTTTAGAAGAAAGCTACGCTCGGCTGCAGAAAAAGGCAGAAGAAGAAATGGCTAAGATCACACTTGATAGTCTGATACATAAAATAGCCGTTTTGGAAAAAGAAAAAAGACCAGAAAACACAGGCCTCGTAGAGAGATTTTTATAATTCTCTCTACTGTGCCTGCATTTTTCTGATCGGAATCGTCTACATAAATTCTTTTATTCTCCGGGGGACAAAAGCCTTATCATGCCCCTTCTTCCTCTCTAATGCTCAGGTCAAAGCGCTGAAGTCATGACGTCTTGATAAACGGTGTTCAAGTAGCTGACCCTCGGCATTAGTTCTGAAAAATGCAAAATATGGAAAGCTATTTCCCCTTTTTCCTCTCTAATGCTCAGGTCAAAGCGCTACTTTCACGACCTCTATATTATCATGGTTTATTGACTACCGGTATCCAGATTTCTCCCATATATTTCCCGTTGGTAACTCCCATTTCGACTACAGCATTTGGCCCCCCAACATAGGCGTAATCTTCTACTTCTCTTAAAACATGCCCAAAGGCCGTATTCGTCAAATCGTTCCTTAGTTCTTCAGGCGACTCCAATGAAGCGCTTACGACGAGATACGTTCCTTTTGGAAATGGGATGATTCTCGTAGTGTTAGGAATATCCTGACTCGTTTGAACACCGACATAGTACATCATTTTCCCGTCATAGGGTTCGTTGACTGTAAAGAAATAATGATTTTCAGCAGCTTGTTTCAAGGTGTCTATTGTTCCGTCACTGATGACTTTTTGCTCAAAGGCTTGCTTCTCTGCTGCCAAACCGACAAAATCTGTATTGCTACTTTTCAATTCCACACCAATACCTGTCACTGCAAACTCTGGTTTTTCTTCAATCTTATACTTTGCCATTTCTCCCACCCTTTCTATTATATTAAGTTCATCTTACATAAAATTAAAGGGAAATGACACGATTACGCTCTTTTTTCTAGGGATATTTTTATTTTTTAACTATTTTTTTGCTTTCACTGCAATCCAAATCTCACTGTAAACATGACTGAAATCCTCTCCCCATTTTGTAAAAGAGATCTCGGGAGCTTCGACTAACTCATAATCTGAAGAAGGAAGCCATTCTGCATAGATTTTCCCCCAAGTATCTTGTAAAGTTTGGGGGAATGGCCCTTTATTAGGAAAAATGGCCCAAGTGTGTCCTTCTATAGCAAGCATTTCTAAATCAGCGTACGAATTTTCTTTTGTCGTAGCAAAGCCAATCATGTGCATCAAACTGCCCTTTTCTTCCAAGCGGTCTCCATCAAATCCATAAGAAACGTTGATTACTTGATTTGGATATAAATCTCCTAACTTATGCATCTCTTCCCTTTGAGTCTCCGTGATTGTCTGCGCTAACTTTTGTATTTCTTGATTGACTCCTTCAAATTTGACAGGAACTTTTTTCGCCACACCTGCCACATAAAACTGTTCTTTCTTTTCGATACGAAATTCCATCGATTTTCCTCCTCTGACATCAATAAAAAATGTCAAGCGTGGAAAAGATTTTTGTATGCCGTATCTGCTGATTTCTGAAGGCAGATATCCTGACCAATCACGAAAAGCTCTTGAAAAACCCTCGACTGTTTCATATCCATATCTAAACGCCGTTTCTGTCACTCTTGATCCATCTAGAAGATCGCGATTAGCCAAAGCCAATCTACGGTTTTTGATATAGTCCATTAGCGACATCCCTGCAATAAACGTAAAGATGCGTTTTAATTGATATTCAGAGATTCCTGTATTTTCGGCTATTATTTTATAGGAAAGTCCTTCTGTCAAATGTTCTTCGATGTAATCGATCAATTGGTTCAGATCTTTAAGCATATTTATCTTCCTCCTTGCTTGCCTTTTTATCATATTATCAAAGAAAGTCAATTGCTTGATGAATCAGGAACCAATTTAGTCAGATGTAGAAAATGTTGTATGGATCTAAAGAAAATTCTCAAGCAGCGTTTCGTAACGGATAATTGGTATTATCTGCCTATCTATGTTTTACCTTTAGAAAAATAAATTTTGGGGAAGACACATTCTAAGTAAACAAAGCGGTAAAAATATCTTTTATTCCCTTAGTTAATCCGCTTACTACCTACTGTACAAAGCAAATTGTTGTTCAAACTGCTGATCAGAACGCTGCTTGGATTTTTCTTTGCGATACATCATACCTCTTTTATAAATTGGAACAATTATTTATTTCTAACAAAATCACTTCATTTTTGTCAGATAAATAAAAAACAAAAAAAGTTCCATCTTTAAAACACGCTATTCTTTTACTTTTTCTCACATTCTCTAAGAAAAGAAAAGGAGAATGAATTTTTGACAATTCGAGCAAAAGTGATTATCAAATATGTAAAATCAGCTACTTTTTTCTTAAACGTTTCTTTATACTAAATATAAATAAGTGTTTCATGAAAGGAGAATTAGATGAATAATTGGCTTGAGTATTTTCCTGAAAACGTTTTGGAACGCGGTTACAGCTATCATCTGCACGGTTTTGTCCGTCATTTGAACTATACAAGCAAGTACTTGTCCGCAACAGTTTCTGGCACGGAAGATTATAAGGTAGTGATCACTTGGGATGAAAAGACCAACATGACTTGTGATTGTCTATATGCCATAGAAGGAAAAAAATGCAAACACATGGCTGCTGTCTTATTCGCTTACGAAGAACGTCCAATAAAAAAATCCAACTACTCACTTTCCGAACTCTCGTCCCTTGTTTCCTCCGCTAGTTCCTCTCATGTACGGGAGCTTTTAACAGAGATTCTTATAGAACATCCGCAATTTATCGAACGCTTCAAAGTTAAGATGCCATTTCATGCAATAAATTATTCAGATAAATTAACAACTATCATCCATAAATACGATCATATTATCAAGAAAAACAAAAACAGGAAAACAGCGAAGTTCATCATGGAGATGCGAAAGTTCATCCAAGAAGCAGTTGAATCGCTTATTCAGCAAAATGCCTATCTTCCCGCATTCGAATTGATCAATGAAGTGATTGCTACTCTCGAAACATTCTATTGGGAGCCTGAGGATGAACGAACCCTTCTTCTGATAGAGGACTGTTATTATTTATGGAAAGAATTATTAGCAGAAGCACCTCATGCAGAAAAAAGGCAAATGTTCTCTTGGTTCGTTTGCCAAGTCGATCATACTGACGCCTCTTATTCAAAACGCTACTCCATAAAAATCCTGAAAGAAGACTTTCGGGAAAAAGAATTTTCTAACCAAAAGAAAAAAATAGATAAAAAACTAAAGAAACGGTAAAGAAAGACGATTTCAATGAAAAATAGCAAGTAAACGATAACAACCATCCTAAATCCACAAGAAATACAGCAGACCCTGCTTTAAAAACACGAATCATGCAAAGGATGAAGTAAAGAAGACTTAACGCGTACCCAATATTAGTCATTTGACTGTTAGGTACGCGTTTTGTTTTATAAGTCATGACAAATTTCCTTCGTTGCTGGATAGATTTTCCGGCATTGTTGATAGATTTTATGATACTTTTCTACATTTTGTAAGAGAGGTTCCACAGCATCTGTATATTGGATAAAATTCTGACAACAACTTTCAGGTGTATCGAACCACTCTAATCTTTAAAGATAAATATTAAAATAACGATTAATAATATTAACAGTCTTTATTTTTCACCACCAAAAACCTATCTTTGCATATACTAAATAGACGTATATACACAGATAGGTTTGTCTTGTGAAAAATAATGATTATCCTTACCAAAAAATGTTTGTTTTTCTACATGTTCGTACTTATCAAAAAATATGATCCTTATTGAAATTACTGGCTATTTATATTCCAACGACTTCTTGTGTTAATTTTTGTTATCTCATAGTAAATTATGTTTCATTTTCACTTAATTTAGTTGTCACGTGTTCGTCAATTCGTAAAAACGGTAAATATATAAACACACTTGCGGCTATAATTAATATTTGTAAAACAGCTGCTCGCCATTCTCCGGCTGTTGCTAAAAATCCCGATATAACTGGTGGCGTAGTCCAAGGAATTTGCACTACTACATGATTAATTAATCCCACAGCAGTTGCAAAATATGCTACTGTCAAAGAAAAAATCGGTGCAAGCACAAAGGGAATAATCAGACTGATATTAAATACAATAGGCAATCCAAAAATAATAGGTTCGCTTATATTGAATATAGCGGGAGTTACCGATAATTTAGCAAAGTCCTTATAATCTTTTCTACGACTGAAGATAAATATTGCAATCAATAAAGCAATCGTATTTCCCGATCCACCCATTACCGCAAAGGTATCTTTAAAGGCCATATTGATAATATGTGGAATTTGCTCTTTGTTTGCATAAGCTGCCATATTTTCTTGCATATTCTGAATCAAAAACGGATCTAACAATGAACCTGATATTACTGCTTGATGGATACCAAATCCAAAAAATAGATTAGCAATAGATGTAATTAACAAAAATCCTGGTAAACCAGTTGTAATTTTACTTAATGGCTCTGTAACTATCGTGGTAATTAGCTTATTTATATCCATATTAAACAATTGAATGATTATAAATGACAATAAAGCAAACGAGGTAATCGTAATAATGATTGGGATTAATACATTAAAAGACTTTAAAACAGCGGGAGGAATATTTCCGGATAGCTGAATCTGCAGTTTCTTATT
>NZ_JAKZIW010000056.1:0-12997 GCF_031143325.1 Enterococcus sp. FR204
GAGACGATTGTTTTCTACAAATATTTAGATTGGAATTTGATTAAAACAATTTAATTGAAATTTGAAAACATTTATGTTAATGAAAGTCATATTCTAATAAAATGTCATTTGTTTCTAGATGAATTTTTATGAAAAATTTCATATAATTTCCACTCGTTGTGATGGTTTAATTTATCCAATCCATCAATAAGCAAACAACTTATATAAAAAAGGATTAATTCTCAGTATAATTGCTCCTACCATAGAATAAATCTTCATGTAAAGTAATGAAGTACCAACTATTTCTAATACTTCTTTAAGAATTATCCCAACAATATCGTTAGACAAACCATTATTGAATAAATGGAGAGCCAATCGATTCTGAAAAAATGTTTTCTAATTTTTCGGAAATAAAAGAAAGAGCCTCCTGCCATTAGAACGAACCAAATCCATTTCATTGCTCATGAAGTAACCACATAGCTAAAAAGAGGATAAATCAATTAAAAGATCAAAAGAATGACTGCACTAATAAAATAACTAAAAATGTATCTTCTTACTTCATATCTTTTAGCTAGTACTTTTAAAAGACAGTTAAAAATTTGCTTCCTAAGATCAAGACAAACTGTCTATCTTCATTTGATGAAATGCGGTAAAATATAGAAAATGAACACTATTGGAGGGAATTTGTAATGGACAGCAAAACTAGAAAACAACTGCAAGAAAAGTTAAAGCAACGTACACACTTGCTCCCTTCCGTCTTTCAACAGTTTTTAGAAGAAAATCGTTCTTCCCTTTCATTAGGCAGTCGCTATGAATACGCAAAAGATTTTCATCTGTTTACTGATTATTTGAGAAAAGTATTTTCTGAAGAAGTGGATGATCAGCTGATTATCCATTTAGAAAAACAAGATTATCAGAATTTCTTAGCTAAAATCTATCGACATACTCGTTCGTTCCAAACTACAGCGAACCAAGAAACGGAGCAATTGTTTGAAAATAGCTATTACGGGATTTCAAGGAAGCAATATTCATTAAATCATTTTTTACGATTTTTGTATCAAAGAGGACTGATTGAAGAAGAGATTTCTCTTTTGGGTACAAGTTTACCGGAAACAACCAAAGCAGCTCCGCGATATATCGATGCAGAACTTTTCAAAGATTTTGAGCATTTGTTTATCCCGATTGAAGGCTTTCGAACAAGCAGAGAAGCTAGCTTTGAAGAAAAGAATCGACCGAGGAACCTTGCAATTACTGCCATTCTTCTGTATTGCGGATTAAAGATCCATGAAGTAGTAGAACTTAAACGTAAAGATGTATCTTTGACCAAGCAGATTCTTAATCTGAATAGAAAAGAAAACAGACTGAATAAAGTACCAATACCAAAAGAAGCGATGCCGTTTCTGGAGAACTATTTTGAGTTAACAGCACAAAATACGGACGAAAATTCTTTTGTTTTTCGTTCCTCACATGATCAGCAAATTTCTCCTCGGACTATTCGCCAAATTTTGAGCAAAATTACAGTATATAAAAACGTATCGCCAGAACTATGCAGAAAAACATATCGTTATTATGCAGAACTATATTTAGATGATGCTGACGCGGTAAATTATTTATGTGGTAATCGATACCTCTCATCCCATTCTTTTCAAGATATCTGGGAAAAGATGGTTGATTTTTCTTATCACGAATTAGCGGCATTCGTTCAGGTTTCTTCCATATAAAACAAATGTATGATCTTTTTTTCACAATAAAATATGTTATTATATAAAGGATTATGTTACGATTATCTTGAATTTGTATATTACTTAACAAAAGATAATGGAGTGTGAATGATGGAGACCATAACGTATTCCCCTTTGAACTTATTTACGAATTTTCAAGAAGCTGCAGCTAACTTTTCCGAGACCCCGATTATCTTTGATGAGCCACTTTCAGCTTTCCCAGAATTAGGACTTGAAACAACTTACAAAAAATGCTGCGAAAGTGTGTTGAAACGGGCTTATCAATTGGCTCATCTTGGAGTGAAATCCGGAGACAAAGTTATTATTTATAAGAGTTCCGCTTTTGACACATACCTTCTAGCTGTTTCTGTGTCTTACCTTGGTACAGTGCCTGTCATGACTTCTTATCATCTACCAACAACAACAATGGAAGTATTTATCGATCGTTTAGAAGACCCTTTCATTTTATTTGATGATGAGACAAAAAAGCGAGTGAGAGAAATTTCAAATGGAACAAAATCAAAACAGATTCCTATTCTTTATTTAATGGAACAACCTGCTTTTTCTGTTTCTCAATCATTTTTAGACAAAAATGAAATTTCTTATATGACCCATACTTCTGGTACAACTGGTATCCCTAAACTTATTTGTCATTCTGCTCATTCTATGGGATGGCGGACGAAATGGCAAAAAACAGTTTTCACAAAAATTTCGGAAAAGAAATTAATCGCTTTTCACATCTCTCCAGTGCATTCCAGATTCAATATTGGTATCTCTTCTTTGATGTCCATGGGATTTTCTATGATGCCTTTAGCAAACGCACAAAGTTCAAAAGTTGTTCATATGTTGGAAGCTCACCGGCCAATTGCACTAGAGACCCATCCGAATAACTTTGTTCAGTGGCGTTTTACTGCTAAGGAGCATCCAGAAGCTTTTTCGGGTATCCGATACTATCACTCCACTTTTGATGCTATAAACAACCAGACAATGAAGACATTTTTGCGAACGTCGATGGCACAGGATGCGGTATTTCTTCAAGTATATGGCCAAAGTGAATGCGGACCAATGATTCTTAAGGCTCATACACTAGAGAGTTTGAAAACAAGTGATGCAAGAGATATGGGCGTTGGACTGGAAGACATGACAAGCGCTCGGATTACAGATTCAGTTGGGAATGTCCTACCTGAAAACACAGATGGTCATATACAATTACTGTCTAAAGGACGGGCTTTGACTTATTACAAGGAAGATGCACGGTTCCAGGAAAATGTTTATGGCGATTGGTGGGATAGCGGAGATTACGGTTTTATGGATAAGCATGGCCACCTATTTTTGAAAGATCGGCAAGTGGATTTGATCGAAACGATCAATAGTACATTAGCTATTGAAGACTTTTTATTAGATTCGTTAGATTTTTTGGCAGAAGTAGTGATTGTAAGGGATAAAAATCATTCTCCACAACCGATTATTGCTTTAGCTCCTGATAAAGAAATGGATTGGAATCGATGGTGGGAGCAAGTCCATGAACTTCCTCGCTTGAACGTCCCTATCATCCGTGATTTTGATGCAATCCCGCGAACAGCTACAATGAAAGTGCAACGGCTTCAAATCGAGAAAGAATTAAAATCACAAAAGTCCTAACTATTTAAGGAAAGAAAGATCCATTTTGGTCTTTCTTTTCTTTTTGTTTTTTTAAATTGGATGAGATAAAAATATGCCAATTGGCTGTTTTTCTTTTTTGAAAATTTTGTTATACTCTTATTCATGGAGGAAAATGTTATGAAAAGAATCTTGACAATTGGCGGTTCTGATCCATTTGCTGGTGGAGGAATCCAAACAGATTTAAAAACTTTTGAGAATTTTGGTCTATTCGGACTAAGCGCCTTGACTTCTATAGGGGCACTAGATATTAATGAGCGATTTATGCTGGAATCTATATCTTTGGAATTGCTTAAACGACAGTTAGTTTCGATTGATAAAATGACTTCATTAGATGGTATCAAAATTGGGTTATTGAACTCAAGTGAAGCAATCATGGTTGTTCGAGACTTCATAAAAACAAAACAAAATATCCCAATCATTTTAGACCCTGTTTTGGCATTCAAAGAAACTGAAGCTGTGATCAATCAATTGTATATTTCGCAGCTCATCGAAGAACTTTTTCCACTTGTTACGATGATTACGCCTAATTTGGCAGAAGCTGCTTTACTTTCTGGTCAAGCTCTTCCCTCTTCGTTAACAGAAATGATCCATCTCGCTAAAGAACTCACTGCTTCAGGAACAAAAAACATTGTGATCAAAGGCGGCACAAGGATGGCTGGAGATGAAGCTGTGGATCTTCTCTATTCAATTGATCATTATGAGGTATTTTCTCATAAAAAAATCGACACTACAACAGTAAACGGGGCCGGTTGTGCCTTTTCTTCTGCAATAACAGCGAATCTTGTGTTAGGGGCAGATTTTACCAAAGCAGTAGCAGAAAGTAAAAAATTTGTTGCCCATTGTATTTCTAATGGCGTGCTGATGAACGATCATACCGGAAGCGTCTGGTCTGGCGGTATTCAAAAAGGAGGAATGAGAAATGAAAACTAAGCAATTAACGATCTATGCTATGCTGATTGCGTTGACAGTTGCCCTTTCATTAACAATTTTGATCCCTGTACCGGCTACGAATGGATTTGTGACATTATGCGAGGCCGGGATCTATACCGCTGCTTTTCTTTATGGTCCAACGGGTGGATTAGTTGTTGGTGCTTCCAGTGGTCTATTGATCGATTTGATTTCAGGATATCCGCAGTGGGCAGTTTTTTCATTAGTGATCCACGGGTTACAAGGATATGTTGCTGGTTCTTTCAGCAAATCTTCTACTCGTATGTGGGGATTAGGGCTTTTATTAGGAAGCTTAGTTATGATCATCGGCTATGGTATCGCCGGTTGGATTTTATATGATTGGCCGGCTGGAGTGGCTTCTATACCAGGAAACATCTTCCAAAATCTGATTGGAATGGGACTTGCCTTTCCTATAACTGCAAGTCTTCAACGTATTCAAGCACGGAAGCAATATTAATTGAAAAAGAAGGTTTTAGAAAATGAAGTTGTCAGAAAAAGAATTAAAAGACCAATTGACTGAAATAGTTAATGACATATTGGCTGAGGCACACTTGAAAAAAGGTGATCTTTTTGTTTTAGGATGCAGCACAAGCGAAGTCGTTGGAGGACATATTGGAAAAAATTCCAGTGCGGAAGTTGGTCAATGGATCATCCGTACGTTAAAAGAGTTGTTGGATCCTAAAGAAATTGCGCTAGCTGTCCAAGGTTGTGAACATTTGAACCGAGCATTAGTAGTAGAACGAACAGTGGCAGAAGCAAAAAATTTCGAAATTGTCTCTGTTGTTCCTGCACTACATGCTGGAGGTGCTTGTTCTGTTGCTGCTTTTGACCAGTTCAATGATCCTGTCGAAGTGGAACACGTAGTTGGACAAGCCGGTATCGATATCGGTGACACATCAATCGGTATGCATATCAAACATGTCCAAGTACCTGTCAGACCTCGTTTGAAAACCCTTGGACAAGCTCACGTGACAGCCCTTCGCTCTCGTCCTAAATATATCGGTGGTCCTAGAGCGAATTATTGAAATGAGTAATTGACAGAGCAATCTGAAAAACTTCCTCGCAAAGTCCAACTAATGAACTTTAACGAGGAAGTTTTACTTGTTTGTTTTATATAACCGAGCTTCATAAGGTGCTAGTATGCCTTTAGCTTCAAATTCTCCGTTAGAGGAATTTGACAAGAGTAATGTCCAGGACTGATCTGCTTCTTTTGGAAGTTCATAGTCAGCAAGTGATTCTGTTAAGTTTACCATAATAAGATATTGTTCATCTTCTAAATATCTTTCATAGACATAAAGTTGTGGATGTTCATGAAGATATTCTTTATAAGAACCGTATATCAGACCTTTATTGGTTTGTCTAATGCGGATCATGTTCTTATAGAATTGCAGGACCGACTCTGGTTCATATTCTTGTTGTTCTACATTGATCGTTTTGGTATTTGGATTAGTGATCAGCCAAGGTTCATGTGTAGAAAAACCAGCATATTGTTCCGAAGTCCATTGCATGGGTGTCCTGCTGTTGTCTCTCGTTGTTTCACGAATGATATCCAATGCTTCTTCTCTTGTCTTACCTTCCGCAAGCAGCCTTTTATAAAGTCTTTTCGAATCTACTGCATCAACTTGATCGATCGATTCAAAGGGCATATTCGTCATTCCGATTTCCTGTCCTTGATAAATAAATGGCGTACCTTGCAAAAAGAAATACATCATAGCGATTGCTTTTGCAGACATAGCCCAAAACTCGGGACGAGTATCTCCAAACACTGAAACGGCACGAGGAACATCATGGTTTTCCATATATAAAGCGTTCCATCCGATACCATCCAATGAAGTTTGCCAAGCGCTTAATGCATGTTTCAATTTAAGGACATCTAATTGCCCTTCTTTTTCTTGCTGCCAGATATGGATATGATCAAATTCGAATATCATATCGAAATAACCGTCTTTCCCTACCCATTGTGGTCCTTCTTCTGCAGTGACACCACTTGCTTCTCCGACAGTCATGATATCGTACTCTTCAAAAACATGTTTCAAATCGGTCAAATGTTCTTCGATTCCTGAGACATTTTGAAAGGGTGAGAAAGGGTTCTCTGTGGATTTTACTGAATATTCATCTTTTTTTACATGAGAAATCGCATCTAAACGAAATCCATCTATCCCTTTATCCAACCACCATCGGATCATATTGAATAGTTCTTCTTTCAATTTCTCGCTTTCCCAATTTAAGTCTGGTTGTTCTTTTGCAAAAACATGCAGATAATACTGTCCAGTTTCATGAGAATACTCCCAAGCAGAACCGCCGAAAATCGATGTCCAATTATTCGGTTCTTTGCCATCTACCCCGTCGACCCAAATGTAATAATCGCGATACGGGCTTTCTTTAGATTTTTTCGATTCTTCAAACCATTGATGCTGATCCGAACTATGGTTGATGACAAGATCCATAATCACTTTGATCCCTAATTCATGTGCTTCTTTTAGCAATAAATCAAAATCTTCCATCGTTCCGAATCTCTCTTCTATATCTTGATAGTCACTTACGTCATAACCATTATCGACAAATGGAGATTGATAGATCGGATTGATCCAGATAAAGCCGATACCAAGATCTTTCAAATAATTAAGTTTTTCACGGATCCCATTGATGTCTCCTTGACCATCGCCGTTGCTATCTTTGAAACTAGCAGGATAGATTTGATAGCCTACTGCTTCTTTCCACCATTTTTGTTCTTGTATCATATCGTTTCACTCCTTTAACGGTCCCTCTTGATTATAACCGATTCTATTTTAGAAGTATCCTTGTTACCGGTAACTAGAAACGAAAAGCTCAACGAATCTGCTAAGTGCGTTCGTTGAGCTTTATTTTATCATAGATAGCGGGCAATCAGTTGAATCATTTGCTTGGGAAATTCATTCAAGTCAGTAATATCTACAAAACGACTTTCACCGTAGATTGACTTGATTTCTTCTTTGTCTTGGCCAATAGCTGCGGAGACAAAGAAGATTCCTTGACGCTCATATTCTTTCAAAACAGACTGGATATCTTCTTTTGCTTTTTTGCCTGTATAATCCGGCAACGCTTTTGGCTGACCGTCACTAATATTAAGCAACAGTTTGGTTGTTGCGGATTGTCTGTTTAATTTTTCTGCTGCTAAACGAAGTGCCGCACCATCACGATTGTTTTGCCTTGGTTTCATAGTGACTAATTTTTCATTTAACCATTGAAATCCGTCTTCAAATTCTTTATAAGAAAACAAAGAAGTCTTTTCTCTTGACGAACGGTCTGCTGTATCTCCGTAAATCAACAATGGGATATCGACTTTCTTAGAAAATTCGGCAATGGCAATCGCTGCTTTTTTTGCCGCTTCGATCCGATCATCTCGTATCATTGACCCAGATTCATCGATCCGTACAGCTACCGCTAAAGAAGGTTGCTCATGTGGCGGGTTCTTTTTGTCAAAATTTCTCAAATCACCATATGCTACTTTGCTTGCATTGAACCGCTGACCTTCGTATTTTCCTTTTTGGTACGTCTCTGTTTGTTCATTATCCAGTAACTCTAAAATTTGTCGGCTAAGTGATTCTACTATTGGCATTACTTGCATGTGTAGCTCACGTACTTCCGGCGTTTTTCCTTGGAAAGATGGTCGGTGAACGATGAGACCTTCTTTTTCATGAATCGTTTCCTTCATGATTTGTCGCGCTTCTTTATTCAGTTGCTTCTTGATTTCCTTATCATGTGCTTCCATGTCAGAAGCAGACATTTCTTGAGAATCATCTCCTGTTTGTTGTTCTTTTTGATTTTTTCCTTCGATATCGCTACTGCGTTCTTTTTGCATTTGAGGAGGAATCTCGTTTTTTTCTATTGTTTCTTCTTGTTTCTCTTCTCCCTCATTTGGTTCTTCAGCAGACAACGATTTCTTTTCATCTAAGCGCAGAATTTCTTCAGCATTTTCAGTGATGTTTCGTTCATTTGCTTCTTCGGCGCTAATGGTTCTTCCTTTTGTATGCTCAGATTGAGGATGACCCCATTTTTCTTTTCTCAATATGTCCTGAAGTTCCAGTAGCAATCCACTGTCAGACAAAGCTTGTTCAAGAATTGCCAATTCATCTGGATCAGTGGATAATTTATACAAAACTTTTGGATAAATCGACTGGAGTAAATCTTGTCCTTGCTTATAGGTATTTGCCCAATAAAAATAAGAACGCATTCCTGCTACACCTTTGATGGCGTTAGCTTTTGCAGTTTCATCCAACAAACGGATAATCTCTGCCATCTTTAAGAGAAGTTCTTGTTTTTGGATCATGGTTTTCGCCATCGCACGTTCTGCCATGACTTCTAAGGCAGGAAGATCCATTTTTTCCGCATGTTGCATCCGATCTCTTAAAGATTCATTTAATGGGCGATTTCCTTGGTAATTTCGATTTGTAGTGATCACAATGACGCAATCTGGATGGCGACGAATGATTCCTGTCGGTAAATTCAACATCCCATTTGGTTCGAGCGCTGAGTTAAGTGCCACAAGAACAGAGGCATCTCGGATGACAGTCGGCTCTTGAATCTCTAATAAATATCCTTTTTCAATCGCTCGAACGATTTCAGAAGGATAATAGCTGTAATGGATTGCATCTGGATAATCAGCTTCGATCCTTTGAACTAGCTCTGCTAATTTTTCTTTAGCAGAAAAAGGATCAATGCCGTAATGGTTCTGGATCAGTGTCAGTACAGCTTCAAGTGTATCTGTTTGGTAAATAGCTTCTAGTAATTCTTGGTCTTGTTCCTTATTAGAATCTACTACAGGTAATAAGGCTCCGAAAACATCTGATTTGTCCATATCTGCAAAACAGGTCACTTTTGTATAGGGAAGTTGCAGATCAGCAGATAGTGCTTTGGCTAATTGTGTCTTCCCCGACCCGGCATCTCCTTCCAAAAGTACGTTACTGATTTTCATTTCAGGATCTTGCCAATTCCCTTTGATTTCGGAGGCGATCCGCCATTCTTCTGCACTTGTCCGATGGCTTTTCGGTTTCTTCCAGATCATTTGCTTTTCTAGCCGTGAAAAGGTTCGGTTTTCTGTTAGTGAGAAATTCTCCATGCTTCTCTTCCCCTTTTGATCATCTCTGTCTATTAATATCCTAGCTCATCTAAAAGACGTTTTAAAATACGGAATCGTTCCCCAATCAGTTCTCCGTCTTTTTGTAGTGTATCGTAATACAAAATGATGTCTTCATCGATCTTTGGATTTTTGGTATCTACTTCTACCGTCATTCGGTTCCCTTGCAATCCAATGATGTCTACGACTGGATTTTCTGGATCATAAAATTTTTCATAACGATAAGCATCTTGGAAGTATAAACTTCCTTGCGCAGCTAAGATCGCTAAATCTAAAATACGTGTGATTGGTAATTCTTCCGACTGTCGTGACCATTTTTCTCCAGTATGTCGCCATACCTTGCCTGAGATATCGACTTTTCCACGATCATTCCACTGAGCAAGGCCCAGAGAAAGCCCTTTTGCGTCCGTATTTAATGCATTTCTTCCATCAACTTTATCATAGTCTTCTACAACGATTACTGGTTTATGTTTTAAATTTGTTGGTATTTCCATTATTTTAACTCCTCATCCTTTTATTTTTAGTAAATAAGTAAATTAGTAGTTTACTCATTTACTAAACTATATGCGACATTATAGAGGATTGAAGTGAGGATTGCAAAGAAAAAGAGCTTCGTTGATAGAAATAAAAACACCATCTCGTTCTTTTACACGCTCATTAGTAACATGTAGAAAGTCCAAGATGATGTTGGAATATTTTTGGTATGTTTTTTGAATAAAAGGAATTATTGCGCTGAAATGGCAATGCCGATGGCTTTTTCACCTAAATGTGTACCAATGACTGGTCCGAAATGACCAATTTCGATTTCTGCATTTGGATATTTTTTCTGCAATTTCTCTTTCTCCGCAATCGCTACTTCTAAATTATTTGCATGTATCACGTAAAGTTTGACTGGCGGTTGTATTTCGTTATTTCTTCTACCAATAATTTCTTCAGCTCGAGCAAATGCTTTTTTACTTGAACGGATTTTTTCGAATAAAACAATTTTCCCTTCAGAAAATGTCAGGATCGGTTTGATTTTTAATAAGCTGCCAATCAGCGCTGCACCATTTGTCAAACGTCCTCCTCGTACTAAATTGTTCAAATCATCTACAATCAGATAAGCGTAGGTATTATCTCGGATTCGATCGACATGTGCAAGTATTTCATCAAGGGACTGACCTTCATCATTTAAGTCTAAGGCAGCTTCTACCATGTGTCCCATCGGCATACTAGTGATCTTAGAGTCATAAGGAATGACCGTTACTCCGCTGATGTCATCTTTCATCGCAAATAATGTGTTGACAAAGCCAGAAATCCCTGAAGAAAGATGGATACTTAAAATCGTGTCATACCCTTTCTCTTTCAATTCCTCATATAAACCCAAAACTTCCCCTACGACAGGTTGTGAAGTAGTAGGAAAATCTTTACTGTTTTTTAAAAGTCCATAATATTCATCCGCTTCGATATCGATTCCTTCGTTATAAATTTTCCCATCCATAATCAAAGGGATTGGAATAACGAATAAGTCGGGATGGTTCTTGATACGTTCCGGCAGATATGCCGAACTATCTGTAACTACTGCAAGTTTCATGTGTTTAATTTCCTCGTTTCAAAGAATTTTTCCAGACCTTATAACTATATCATAAGTAAGATTAGATATGAAACTAAAATTGGAAAATAGAAAAACGACAAGCGTAATCATACGAGTTGCCGTTTTTCAAGTGACAGCAAAAAACGATTAGTTAACCTATTCTTTGCTTCTGCTATGATGTTTAACATTTTTCAACATTCGAAACCCATTTTTTCCGAATTGAGAAAATAAAAATACTAAGCCGCCAATACTTCCTACAGCCACACAATAAATCATTGCATAGCTTTTTGATTCCATTGACAATCGCTGATTCAGCAAAAAGAAAACGGCAAAACATACTGCAAGCATAATCAGGGTGGAGCGGAAAGTTTTTAAGAAAAAATTGCTGATCTTTGCTAAAGGTGCTATTCGGTATTCTTTGCACATAAAGTGATAGCCGCGAACAAAGACAATACCGAATGCTAAGCCATTTGATAAGCTCATCCCGTATCCGCCAACTAATCCTAATCCGATTACTTGGAAGATGACTTTCAGGATAATTGCTTCTACAGTTAATCGGATCGCAAAACGATGGTGATTCAAAGATTGAAGCATCGTAGATAGGATCGTGAATAAAGAGAAAAACAAAGAAGCTAGCAAAGCCATTTGGAAATATCCGACACTTTCAGGATCATAGCCAAAAAACAATGTGTATAGTGGTCCAGCTAATAAAGACATTCCAGTCAATGAAGGAAGAAGAATCAATAACGCAATCGAAAAACTATCTCCTACTGTTTTTTCGATTTGTATCCGATCTTTTTTCTTCATCGTGCTTAATATTGGCAAGCTGCTTATAGCTACTGTTCCTACCATGGAGATCAGGATCAATGTCAATTTATTTGGATTGACAGAAGCACGGCTGAATAAGAATTCCAGTTGCTGATCTGCGATCTCTGGACGGAAAAAGTGAAGCAGTGGTTTCATCGTTACTTGGTCGATCATTTGAACGATAGTAATGACTGAGCCGACAAAAATAAACGGTAGTGTTTCCCGAATGATAGAGACAGAGGCAGATCGGTTTTCTCTTTCGAAATAACGGCTGGAAATCAAAAAATCTTTAAGTTCGAAGAAGTCTTTTCTGCGTCCGACGATATACATATGGATAATCGCAGCTAACCCACCGAAGAAAGAAGCGACTGTACTGATCAATACAGCTTCTAATATGGTTCCGTCAGTCAATACGCGCAAGTAATAAGTACCAGCCAAGATAACGATCACTCGCACAGCCTGTTCGATAATCAAAGAAGTTCCATAAGGCCGCAGATCATTTTTTCCTTGGAAATATCCTCTCATTGCACTAAGAATTGGGATAGCAATCAAAGATGGGCATAAACTTCTGATAGCTAGTATCCCATTATTAACGTTAGCAATCGGACTGATTCCGGCTAGTAAAGGAGCAAATAAATACATCAGTGCAGCAGAGGCGATACCGATGACAAACATGATATTGATCGTACTTCTAAAAATCAGCCGACAAGCAGCGTTATCTCCTTCTTTTGTGGCTACAGCTACTTTTTTTGCAATCGCATTTGGAAATCCGACTGTACCAAGCATCAGGAACAATCCATAAGGAAGATAGCCAACATTATACAATGTCGTAGCAAGCATACCATCTTGATTGTTCCCCATCATACTTAGCCAGGGAATCAAATAGACTACTCCTAAAACTTTACATAGAAGATTAGCAAAGGTTAGCCAAAATGTTCCTTGCATCAATTTTTTATTCATTTAAATTCCCTCAACTATTCTTTCATAAAATAAACATCTTCCCTATTATAGCAAAAAATCATAGAAGGACAAATCCCTCTCTAATTCCTAAAATAAAAAAGAGCTTGCATCATAAGCCAACACTAATCTTTTTTATCCCTACGAATAAACTTGCATCCAGAATTGACTGTTGCAAATGCAGTTCGGATAGATCAGTTTGAACAACTTATGTCGCAATCTCTGTTTTTAATA
>NZ_JAKZIW010000057.1:0-12982 GCF_031143325.1 Enterococcus sp. FR204
ATTTAAAAAAGAAGATAACCTTTTTTCAAAACAACAGCTTTTATTGCTGCAACGACTTCTGGAATCGATTTGCCAGTCGTATCGATACGAACAGCATCCTCTGCTTGCTTCAGCGGAGAGACGTCCCTTGTTGAATCATAATGGTCTCTTTCCTGTATCTCTTTCGTCAGTGTTTCAATATCAGTCGGAATTCCTTTTTCTTGGTTCTCTTTGAAACGTCTTTCTGCACGCTCACTTACGCTTGCTACTAAAAAGATTTTCACTTCTGCATTCGGTAATACAGCTGTCCCGATGTCTCTTCCGTCCATGACAACGCCACCGCGTTCCCCTATTTTTCGTTGGATAGCAACTAATTCTTCTCTGACTTTTCCATGTGCAGAGACTTCAGAAACAGCTTTTGTGACATCTGGTTGACGGATTTCTAAAGTCACATCTTTTGATGCTATGAATACATGCTGTCCATCTTCTTGTTGCGAAAAAGAGATAGGATACTTTTTGATCAGCGAAACTAGCCCTTCTTCATCTGAAAAAGATACATTGTTCGTAATAGCTAAATAAGTTACTGCGCGATACATGGCACCGGTATCTGTATAAATATAATTCAATTCTTTTGCTAATATCTTGGCAACGGTACTTTTCCCAGATGAAGCAGGCCCGTCGATTGCAATACTGATTTGTGTCATGATATAACTCCTTTTTCTCAAAAAAAAAGCCGCAAAGCGCGGCTATTATTATTTAATTCTTAATTCTTGACCAGGGTAAAGCATAAAGTTGTTTGGATCTAAGCCATTCAATTCAAACAATTGATCAGTGGTGATTCCTGCACGTTCAGCCACTTGTTTTGGACCTTCGCCTGCTTGAACAGTCGTTGTTGAACCGGCTGCAGCTGATGAAGAAGGTGTTGTTTCTGCTGCATTGCTGCTTGAATCCCCTGCTTGATAAGTTGCCTCACTTGAGGAAGTCGGTGTTGTCTCTGCTGCAATACTGCTTTCTGACGTTACACCTGTATCTTGAGACACAGTAGATTCTTCCGCGATTGTACTAGATTCTACTGTTGAAGTCTCAGTTGACTCCTCTTTTGTTGTACTTGTAGAACTTTCAACTACTGATGTCGAAGTTTCAGAAGAAGTTGCTGCTGTTGCATTGTTGCTTGATCCATTTCTGATCCAGAAATAAGCACCTGCTGGAATAGCGATACATAAGACCAGTAAAATCAAAAATAGCGAAAGAAATAATGTATTTCCTTTCTTTTGTTGTCTCTGAGAACTTCTTGATGAAACTTCATCATCTGTATCGTAGATTGGTTGTTCCCATGGTTCTTGTGTTTCGTTATTTTCTGTAGATTGATGTCTATCTTTTCTGCTCACTGTTTTACCTCCTAAACTCTATCGTGTGTATTATACCATAGGAAAAAGTGTCTTGTCCTAAAAAATCAATGTTCCATGTTTTTTTTAAATAAATTTAGTAAAATCGTTTCCCAATGAAGTTGTTCAGTCTTAGAAAAAAGCTTCCTCTTTGGCAGAAGTTCTGCTTTTGCTCCATCAATATCACAACAATTCTGCGGCTTTTTGGAGAGTTTTTCGCCAAAATAAGCTAAGATGAATTTTCTGCGGCAGTTTTCTTCATTAATATAGCGAAGCATCTGCTGCAGGCGGAATTCTTTTTCTTTTTCCTGACGTTTGAGCCGTTCCACCCAATTTTCTGGTTTTTCAGACTGCTGGATCAGCTCCATCCATTTTTTTTGCAGCTCATCAAAGGGAGCTTGCTCTGTGGCATATTCCAAATAAAGCTCAAAACTTTGTCGCTGTTCTCTAGAAAGTTGATTAAAGAAATAATGGATACGTTCATCCCCACTTTGATAAAAAAGAATTGCTGCACTTTCTTCCTGATCTCTGCCTGCTCGACCGATTTCTTGTACATAGTTTTCTAGACTGTCTGGCAAATCATAATGGACCACATAACGGATATCAGATTTATCGATCCCCATACCAAATGCATTCGTAGCAATGAGAAACTGCAGCTGATTTTTTACAAACTGCTGTTGAAGTTGTCTTCTTTGAGCTGCATCAAGACCACCGTGATAGTATCCAACTGTAAAACGTTCCCTGAATAAATGATACAATCGTTCGACTTCTTTTTTTGTTGCACAATAAATGATTGCCGCTCCTTGTGCTCTTTCCATGAAGTGTTCAAGTTCTTGTTCTTTTTGCTGCGTTTTCCGAACAAAAAGCGAGATATTTTGCCGATTGACTGATTGTCTGATCTCTTTTGGTGGTCGATCAAATAGTACATGACGTATATCTCTTGCTACTAAATCTGTTGCTGTCGCCGTTAGTGCCAGTGTGACCGGGTTTCCTAAAAGCTTTCGGATTTTTCCTAACTGTTGATATTCTGGACGGAAATCAACTCCCCATTGAGACACGCAATGAGCCTCATCTACTACATATAACGCAATATTTTGTTTTTTCAGATGCTCTAAAAGAGAAGGATTAGTCAACATTTCGGGACTCAAAAACAAAAATTTATATTGCGATAGATGACGGAGGACGTATCTTCTTTCAGATTGCGAAAGTAAACTATTGAAAGCAGTTACTCGTTTCTCCCCTCGTTTTTGTAATTGAGTCACTTGATCTTCCATTAGAGAAAGCAGCGGTGACACGATGATGACCAGACCTTCCATTAAATACCCCGTCAATTGATAGCAAAGGCTTTTTCCCGTTCCTGTAGGCAAAATAGCGAGAGTATCTTCTCCATCAAGCAACGCCTGAATAATTTCTTCTTGGCCGGGACGAAATGAATCAAATCCAAAATATTTTTTTAATTCATTTATTAACATTCTGTATCGCTTCCTTTCTCAATAGATAGATTTGATACAAACGAAATTCTCCATAATCTAATTGTCCATCTACATTCCATTCGCTAAAGCGCCACTCTCGCACGGAATCCTTATTTGGTTCCAAACGTTCGATTGTTTCTGCAGAGAGAATCCGCTCGTATGGAAAATCATCAAAAAACAAGGCCCACTCAATAAGATGATCTGTTACTGTTCCTCTTTTTAAATGACGGATTGCCATGATCTGGTCAATTGTCTGACCATTCATAAACATCTGCTTGGTGATCATCATGCTTTGATTGAAATTTTGCTGTAATAATGAATCGATCAAAGCGTGCCAAAGCGAATCTGGCCGTTTTTCGATTTGTGCTAACAAAAGGTGGATACATCTGCTTTGTTGCAGATAAACCGCTGACTCATCATTGTTTTTTGCCAGCTGATAAGGAAGCAGCCCTGTTCGCTCATTTCCAGATAATTGGTTAGCTAAAAAATCTGCTGCTTCTTCTGGTATCTCCGAAAACAGCTGCACCAAACTCTCATACGCAGTATCAATCAAAATTTCACGTGGCAATTGGCTTTCACTAAGCCATTTTTTTAGTTGGAAAGTATAAAAAGGACTTGTCTCTGCTGGAAGATAGTCTTGAATACCCGTTGCCAGATTAGAAATTACTTGAACAGCAAATTTAATGAGCCGCCAACTAGTTTCCCCTGTTCTGCCATAGCGGTCAAAACGCAAACCAGTATGTTCTATTTGATGTTCGGACAACATATCAGCCCCTGTAGGCGTTAGCTTCGCTTCATTTTCATTTATTTCGATCCAACCTTGCTGCGCAATTTTTTGCAAAATTTGATAAAACTTATCCTGCTTCAATTCTGGAAAACTGTTATGGATAAACAAAAGTTCGTGGGTAAATCCATAAATAAGTACTGAAGTCGTTCGTTTTCCCACAAGGAGTTGGTAAAGAGAACTAATCCGCAGCTTGTGTCCTGATGAAAATAGCGATAAAATAAAAACAATCATATTATTCTCCTTAAGTTAGGATGGTTAGAAATGTCACTACTATGTAAACTTGTACCTGAACGCTGTATTGCATGCGGTCTTTGTCAAATCGAAGCGCCAGATATTTTCGATTATGATGAAGAAGGAATCGTTTTATTTGCCCAAGAACCAGAGGCTCATCAACAGTTCGTGATGCCGGAAGAAAAAACATATGTAAAAAAAGCGTATCAAAAATGTCCAGTTCGAGCGATTTTATTAGAAAATAAAATATAAATATAAACGAAACTTTAAAAACGTACACTAAGTTCTCTAAACTTGAAAATAAGCCGGGATCTGTTTCTCTTGTTCCGTGAAATCCCGACTTATTTTGAAAGATTCATTTGCTATCTATAGTTAATTGACTAGTTTTTTCACGGACCCTATAGGACCCATTTATATTATTTCAACTTTTTCAGCCAGTTTTCCAATGTATTGACGATCACAGTTTGCTGGTCTGCGTTAGAAATTTCTGCCTCTCCATCTCCTTTTTGCTCACCATAGCTGCCAAAACCTCCATGATTTCCGCCATTGATTGATACATACTCTGTTCTTTCCGGTAAATACTGCTTAGCTTCTTGATAAGCTTCCTGATTCAATACTTTATCTTTTGTCGCCGTGATCGATAAAAAAGGAACAGCTGATTCTGTCAATGTTCCTTTTTTGTCGGGATAACTTGCCATGAAGAATACCCCTTTTAAATGTTTGTCTGAATGATTCTTATTGACATAACGACTTGCCATTACGCCACCTAATGAATGGCCACCGATCACATAATCGGAATTTGGAAAATCTTCTTTGACCTTATCCGCTTTGTTTCCGCCCATCACTGCTAGATCAAGTGGCATTTTGACAATAGCGACTGAAAAGCCGTTTTTTGCTAAATCTTGCGCCCAAATACTATAACTTTCTGGCTCTACGAGAGCACCAGGATAAAAAATAAGTAATGGAGACTTTCCATGATTCTTTTTCTCTCCTTCAAAAAATAAGTAATCTTCTTTGTTTTTTCCTTCTTTTACCAACACTTGCGCTTCTGACGATGGTTCGTACGTATTTTGCTGTATATAGTAATAACCGGCTCCACCGAGTAATCCTAAAATGATGACTAAGCCAATTAGTATTCGTCTAAATATTTTCACTTTCTCCCACCTTTTCTATCTGAGTGACCCCTTTTTCTTAATCAAGTATGATTATACCTTAAAAAAAATAAGAGAGAAATGCAAACTTTCCAGCATCAAATAAAAAAAGACGGAATATCCATTTGAATATCCGCCCTTTTTGTATGTTTATTTTTATTTAGCACATAAACGATACACAGCTTCTGCATAAATTTCCATTGCTTTATACATACTACTTAATTCCCATCGTTCATTCGCCTGGTGCATAAAGTCAGGAGTATCAGGGAACATCGCACCGAATGCCACACACTGGTTCATCGTACGAGCAAAAGTAGCGCCGCCTGATACAAACGGTTCAGTCATGTCTCCAGTAATATCGCGATATGTCCCCAATAGATTTTTCACTAACTCACTGTCTAGTGGCACGTATAATGAATCAAGGAAGTCAAATTCTTCATAAGTCAACCCATATTTTTCTGCTGTTTTAGTTAATTTAGCTACTAAATCATCTTTCTTGAATGTAACAGGGATTCTCATATCTACACCGATTTTTGTTTGTTCTGGTGTGATTTCCAAACTTGCAAAGTTCATCGTTAGCTCGCCGGATTGTTCATCTTCTGTTTTGCCCACGACAGCTTCACCAGTTGCATTTTCTTGAACTAATTTTCCTAAGAAATTGATTGGGCCAAAATCGAATACTTCTGAAAGAGCAATTGCCAGACGAGAAATAGCATTCACTCCTTGTGCTGCATCTTTCGCGTGGATACTTTTACCAAGAACGACGATGCCTTCACCTTGTTCTTCGAAATCGAATTCGTGTTTTTTCAATGCTTCTTTTACTTCAGAAAGCTTTTCTCCAGAGTAAGGAGCTGCATCAGGAACAACATTCAACGCTCCTCCAGCTTTTACAGAAAACTCGTTCGTTCCTGGTCCTGTCAAGTAAGCTTGCAATAAGCCTTTTTCTGCATAAATTAAAGGAAATTCAGCATCTGGCGCAAATCCTTGCGTAATTCCTTCTTCTTTTTCGTTATATTTTTCTAAACAACGCCATAAATTTTCTTCATCTGTACCAAAGATAAAACGAATACGTGTCTTGAATTCCACGCCAGCATCAATCAAAGCTTTGACGGCATACATTGCCGCAATAGAAGGACCTTTGTCATCTTGGGATCCGCGACCAACTAACCAGCCGTCTTTTATAGTTGGATCGAATGGTTTTGTTTCCCAATTATTTTCGTCCCCTGCTGGAACAACGTCCATATGACACAAGATACCGAATAATTCATCTCCAGAGCCAATCTCTGAATAACCGTAATAGCCTTCTGGATCTTTAAATGTTCTAAATCCTAGCTTTTCACTGATTTCCAATACTTTATCCAAAGCTTCAATCACTTTTTTACCGAAGGGATGTCCTTGTCCTGAATCTGCTTCATCTAGTACGGAAGGAATTCGGATCAATTCGCTCAATGATTCTAATGCTTGTTCATGATGTTGTTCTGTCACAAATTTTTTCATGATATTATCCTCCTAATATGTTAAAAAGGGTCATGTCAAATTCCTCCGACACAACCTCTTCTTCTCAAATAATGACGTTTTAAGCCTGCTCCATCAGCAAGCAGAATGTTCTTAACAAATGATGAAAGAAAAAACACTCACTGAATGGAGCTATTGACTTGTCCACGTGCTTATCGATAGCCGTTTATCGGTTTCTTCATTCTTATGATAGACCTTGTACCTGTATTTGTCTAGGTTTAGAACATTGCTGCTACACCTAGGATCACACAGATGGCTACAAATAATATCGCAATTAATTTACCGGTAAATTTCCACCACACTGAAACATCGAAACGAGCAATTGCTACAGCACCCATTACGATAGCAGATGTTGGTGTAATTAAGTTTACTAAACCAGATGCAGATTGATAAGCAGTGATTACTAAATCCTTACCGACGCCGGCAAATTCACCCATAGGTCCCATGATTCCCATTGTTGCAGCAGCTAAGCCGGAAGTTGAAGGAATCAAGAATGACATAGGGATATAGAAAATAAATGTAATAATGATGAATACACTTGAAGATAATGAACTTAATCCTTGTTCGCCCCAATGTAAGATGGTGTCTGTGATTAATCCATTGTTCATAACCACTTGGATACCACGAGCAACAGCTACTACTATTGCTACACCGATCAAATCAGAAGCACCAGCTAAAAATTCAGAGACAAATTCAGACTCTTTCATGCCATAAGTGATTGCTACTACGATGGACATTACTAAGAATAACATAGTAATTTCTGGGAAGTACCAGTCACCTAATGGAAGCATGCTTTTACCTAGAACAGTACCTAGTACCGGAAGGTTTGTTAACCAGTTTGTCAATGATTCAAAAATCGTGAAATTCGCATTCAAGGTTGTCCAAGGAATCAAACTGATGATCATGATACCAAAAGTAATAAAGAACAATACATTAACATGTTTTTGTTTTTTCGTGATTACTTCTTGACGACCGATTGCTTCAATATCGAAATGCTTCATATCTTCTTTACGTTGGTTGTATACTAATGATTTTGTTGGATCTTTTTCGATCTTTGATGCATAACGATACACATATACAATAGAAATAGCTAACAAAATAACGAACATCAAGAATCGAAGACCAATACCTTCACCCATCGAAATCCCAACAGCTTGTGAAGCTACGCCTGTTGCAAAAGGATTTACCGTTGAAGCTAGACAGCCTACTTGAGACCCTACTAATACGATTGCTACAGCTACTACTGTATCAAAGCCTACAGCCATCATGACTGGGATCAGTAAAGCATAGAATGGAATCGTTTCTTCTGCCATTCCGTAAGTAGAGCCGCCTAATGCAAATAACAGCATCAATACTGGAATAAGCATTTTTTCTTTTCCTTTGAATTTCTTCACAACTGAAGCAATCCCGGCATCTAGTGCCCCTGTTTTGTTGATAATACCTAAAAATCCACCAACAACCAAAATGAAGAAAGAGATTGGGATTGCAGCAGGTGTTTCTTTAGTTAGCTCCCCCGCTGGTACACCTAGCATCCCATTGATTGGCGCCATGAAAATATCCCACAGCCCTTGAGGATTTTGTTGTACTCGTTCATATGATCCAGCGACGATGTTGCCTGCATCGTCTACACTATAGTGCCCAGCTGGTATAAACCAAGTAAGTACAGCGATTACTGCAATAATAATAAATAAGACCGTATACGCTGAAGGCATTTGAAATTTTTTCTTTTTTGTTTGTTCCATCTTCTTCTTCCTTTCTTTTCCGTTAGAGACAACAATTTTGGCTCTAATGTTATTTTATCAAAAAGAGTATCAGAACAAAAATAATAACACGCATTTTGTAAAACTTTTGTTCAAAAAGTTCGTTTTTCCCTATTCCCTCCTCTTTTTACAGGTTTTTAAAGCTTTCTTCTTTTTCATTGTAGCGTTTCCTTTTTTTTATAAACAAACATTTTCGTCTTTTAAAAGGAGAAGAATTTCACATTTGTAAAGAATTGATTGATTTTTATGCATAAATCAAAAAAATACTCAAAACAAACAAATAAAACGTTTACATTATTGCATATCTTGTATTTTTTTCCAAAAAAAAAGACCAAGAAATTTCTTGATCTTTTTGATATTTATTTGACTGCTGTATGACGTTGTTCGAACTGATGTTGTTTTCGACTTAACCATGGAAGAAGTTGCGCATGCAGCACTAAAAAGACAGCGCTCACGATGAATCCTTTGATCAAGTTGAAAGGAACGATCCCAATCAGTACATAGTTTGCTAAAGACATGCCCAGCATCTGTGTTGCGTTCAGTCCTAAAAACATTAAGTAAAGAGGCGTAATAACGAAATAATTTGCGATACTCATAAAAATAGTTAGAGTGATGGTTCCTGTAATGACACCTAAAAATTTGTTTCTTCCTTTATGCTGTTTCTTTACACTAAAGAAATAATAAATCGGGAATGTAAAGATCGTTGTTGATAAGAAACTAGCAGTGTCTCCTACCAAATTATCCGGAGAAAAACCTGTAGTCAGCAGATGTAATACTGAACGCAAGAACGCTGTTGCAACTCCGGCCGCTGGACCGAATAAGAACATGCTGATCAATACCGGGATATCACTAAAATCGATCTTCAAAAAACTAAAAGCCGGCATGATCGGAAAAGCAAAATACTGTAAAACTAATGCGATCGCAGCAAACATCGCTACTGCAACCATTTTCTGTACACGGGTGTTCTTCATTTGAAATCCTCCTGTTAGGACTCCTCTTCAGCGAACTTTTTGACGTTTCTCTCCAAATGAAAAAACTCTATTTTCCAGGGAAAATAGAGTTAGAGTTATTTGATCAAGCGTCGTCAAATAAGCTCTATCTTCTTTATCCAGACTATACTGTCGGTATCGGAATTTCACCGATTCAGCTATTTTTTGCAAAATAGGTCGTGGACTATAACCACCGGTCGGGAATTTCACCCTGCCCCTGAAGACGAACCTTATATAATTTTTGTTTACATATTCATTATACATATCTATTCAAAAAACGCAACATCTAACACTTATAAAAAGTAAGTGTTCATTTTGAGTGGTTCAGCAAACTGCTGACTTCTTTTTTGTTCAGTTCACGGTAATCCCCAGGACGTAGGCCTTGTAAAGTCAGATCTCCGTATTTTTCACGTTTTAGTTTTTGCACAGGAAGACCAACTGCTTGAAGCATATTTTTCACTTGATGATTACGTCCTTCGTGGATCGTCAATTCCACGATACTGTGGTTTGTCTTAGGATACACTGATAAAATTTGGAATTTAGCTGGAGATGTTTTTCGTCCTTCGATCTTTATTCCTTTTGTCAAAGGTGCAAGCATCGATTTTGTAGCGATCCCTTTTACCTTTGCAACGTAAACTTTATCCACTTCATGTTTTGGATGTGTCAGGCGCTGAGCAAAATCTCCATCATTTGTCAGTAGCAAGATCCCCGAAGTATCGTAATCCAGTCGACCTACAGGATAGATACGTTCTTTTACCATCGGCAAAAGATCCGTAACAACTTTTCTTCCTTTGTCATCTGCAACAGCAGAAATAACTCCTTTAGGTTTGTACAATAAATAATAACCGTATTCTTCTTGATAAATTGGGACTTCATCCACTTCCACAGTGTCATGTTTCCCAACTTTTATCCCTAATTCCCTTACAACTTGTCCGTTTACTTTTACACGTCCTGCAAGGATGAATTCTTCTGCTTTTCGACGAGAAGTGATGCCAGCGTGGGCAATTACTTTCTGCAATCTCTCCATTACAATTATTCTCCTTTATTCATTCCATCAAAGAATAGATCTGGTGACACGTCTTCTTCAAGTGAAATTTCCATTTCTTGTGTATCAGGCAGTTCTTCTAATGATTTCAAACCAAAATAATCTAAGAAGTAGCCAGTTGTTCCATATAATATCGGCCGACCTGGCCCTTCTACTCTACCTTTTTCTTCAATCAGTTTATGGGCAGCTAGACGCTGTACCGCTCCTGAAACCTGAACTCCTCGAATCTGCTCGATTTCAGCTCTTGTGATTGGCTGTTTATAAGCGATGATTGCTAAGGTTTCGACAGCGGCTTGAGATAATGTGTTTGATGTCCCTTGCGCATATCGCTTAAGTAAGGGAGCCAGCTCTTTTTTAGTCGTTAATACATAATGGCTTTCCGTTTCAAAAATATGCAAAGCTGAGTGCGAGTTTTGAGTGTAAGATTCTTTTAATTCTTTCACTAAACTTGTGACTTCTGCTTCGCTGAGATTTAACAGTCCGCTTAATTCTTCATTACTGATCCCTTCCTCGCCAACAATAAAAAGAAGGGCTTCAAGTTCACTTAATTTCGTCATGTTCGGTATCTCCTACTGCTGGATAAAGCATAATTGATTCATAGTTCTCTTTTTGTTGCGCAATGATCTGCCCTTTTTTCATCAATTCTAGCAAAGCCATAAAAGTAGTGACAACTTCACTTTTAGAAGGTGACTCAAAAAAAGAATCGAAAGTACAGCCATGCGCATTTCTTTTTATACGCTCTTCGATAAATACCATTCGTTCTTCGATCGTTGTGTCATCGGGCGTGATCGTTTTTTCCACTTTTTGAGAAAATTTCTTACGTTCTAAGATTTTCTGCATGGCACGGATCAAATCGATTTTTTTGACTTGTCCTCGCTTCAACGGCTTTTCAGCATCCGCTAACCCATCGATGTTCATAGGTTCTTTTGTGTAATAAAGACTTCGTTCCTCTGCTTTTTCTGTCAGTCTTTCAGCTGCATATTTATATTTACGGTATTCTAAAAGCTGAGTGACCAATTCTTCTCGAGGATCTTCTTCCCATAATTCTTCATCATCTGTGACGAATTCTTGGACAGGAAGCAATGTCTTGCTTTTGATTGCCATCAATGTAGCAGCCATCACTAAGTATTCTCCTGCAACAGCTAGCTCTAGTGTTTTCATTGTATGGATATAATTCATATATTGCTCCGTGATCGTAGCGATCGGTATATCATATATATCGATTTCCATTTGCTGAATCAGATGAAGCAGCAGATCGAGAGGACCCTCGAATACATCTAATTTAATATTGATCTCCGTCAACTCATTCACTCTTTCTTCTTTTTCTTTGCTAGCCATTTTCCAATGTAAGGCTCTGTGATTTCAGTTGCACGGATGGAGACATCCGGGTACTTTTCCTGTAATTCATCTAACATTTGAAAGCCCATATTCTCACCGCGATAAGACGGATTCAAAGAAATGTCATGGATGATCAGCTGATCGTTCGTTGCCCAGTAAATACCAATAATCCCTTGAATGTTGGTTGAACCTTCTGGCGTAAAGAAAAAAAGTTCATAATCGTCTTCAGATTCGTACGTATCAATCTCCTTCAACAAAGAAGTTTTACCTGTCAGTTTCTTATGGAAACTCAATAGTCCCATAGCAATTTTACGGTTTTCTTTCCGGTAATGTGTTAACATCTTCTCACCTTCCTATGACTAAGCCCTTGGAAAATGCTGCTTATAAACATCCGTCATTCTTTTCTTCGTGATATGTGTATAAATCTGAGTCGTAGAGATATCCGCGTGACCTAACAATTCCTGTACTGTCCGCAAATCAGCTCCATTTTCTAGCAGATGTGTGGCAAAGCTATGCCGCAGCGTATGTGGTGTTACTTCTTTGTAAATCCCAGCCTCTCGTACTAGCTGCTTCAGATTTTTCCAGATTCCTTGCCGAGAAAGACCTTTCCCATGATTATTGACAAATACATGCATTTCAGATGCGTCCTTTACAAGTAATGGACGTGCTTCGTCTAAGTAGCGTTCCAGCCATTGGATCGCATAATCACCTAAAGGAATGATCCGCTCTTTACCTCCTTTTCCAACTGTCTGTACCAGTCCAAGAGAAAGATGAAGATCTCCCAATTTCAATCCAATCAATTCACTGACGCGCATCCCTGTAGCATACATGACTTCCAAGATTGCACGATCTCTTATCCCTAACGTTTTTGTCGTATCAGGTGCTTCAATCAGCTTTTCTACTTCTGTCAGAGTCAATGTACTTGGTAATTTCTGTGCTTTCTTCGGCGTATCGATATGTTGCATCGGATCATGATCAGTGATACGCTCTTGCCGTAAAAACTGATGGAATCTTCTGAGACTTGAGATCATCCGAGTAACAGTTGCTGTCGCTTTTTTTTCTTCATGCAACTTCTCCAGAAAACGGATGACTAAAAAGCGATCGACATCCTGCCATGAAGCAATTTTCTGCTCCTGTAGAAAATGCAAGTACTGTTCCAAATCACGTTCATAGCTTTGTCGTGTATTGGCGGACAATCCCCGTTCAATATTCAAGTAGTGGAGATAATCGTTGATTTGCTCTTTCATAATAATCCCCCTCATGCCTCTCTATCATATCAGATACCGCTTCATTCTGATAGTCTTTTTCCATAATCTGAGCAAAGAAAAAG
>NZ_JAKZIW010000058.1:0-12382 GCF_031143325.1 Enterococcus sp. FR204
CAAAATCATTTACAGAAGAGGTAACGGCGTTTAAAGGGCGGGAGCTTCATGACCGTTATGCCGCTATTTATATGGACGCAACGTATATTCCGTTAAAGCGGAAAACCGTCGCCAAGGAAGCCATTCATATCGCAGTTGGCATTCGCCCGGACGGTTCAAAGGAAGTGTTGAGCTATGCGATTGTACCGACTGAATCCATCACGATTTGGGAGGAAATTTTATTGGACCTTCAAGAGCGCGGTGTGAAAAATGTCCTCCTGTTCATCACGGATGGCTTAAAGGGGATGGTAGGAGCGATTCATCGGTTCTATCCCAAAGCTCGTTTTCAACATTGTTGTGTACACGTTTCCCGTAATATCAGTCACAAAGTGCGTGTCGATGATCGTAAGGAAGTCTGTGATGATTTTAAAATGGTGTGTATCAAGCGTCATCTAAAAAGGCGGCATTGGAAGCACGTGGTGCTTTTGCGGAAAAATGGAAAACCAGCTATCCAAAAGTGGTTGAATCGATTCTTTCGAACGATCACTTGCTCACTTTCTATGATTTCCCCTTGGCCATACGCAAGAGTATTTATTCTACGAACTTGATTGAATCCTTTAATAAGCAAATCAAGAAATACAGCCACCGCAAGGAACAGTTCCAAAACGAAGAGTCGATGGAACGTTTCTTAGCCTCGTCTTTTGATACTTACAACCAAAAATTCCTAGGTCGCAGTCATAAAGGTTTCCAACAGGCCGAAGGCGAGCTCGAACAAATGCTAAGCCAACTGATTGAGAATTAGAAACAATCTGCAGTAGGGAAGAATCATTTACACAAAATATTTTACACTCTCAAGGTTACGGTTCTTCTTAACTAAGCTTAGTATGTTTTTATTCAAGGCATGATTTTCTCTATGTGATCATTCAGTTTCTGTAAGAGTTCTAATAATTCTTTTTTGGAGTACTTGTAATTGCTTTCTACCCACCGATTGAGAACGGATAGACAACCTTGGACGTGGTACGTAGTGAAGAATCTCATTTCTTCTGTGATAATCGTTTTCTTGTCTTCATATAGCCATATGCTCAGATAGTTTTCTTCAATAACTTGTTTAACTTTCTTCTGAAACGAAATATCACCATGGTTGAGGATAAACAAGCGATATAAAAAAGTATTTGCGTAAACATAGTCGATCAAGCGAGTGTATAGTTCCTCATAGCTATGGGCTGGATCATAAGAGAGAATTTCAGTTAGATCCCGAAAAAAGTTGCTTTCTAATTGATCATATAGATCATAGATATCCTTATAATGTGTATAAAAAGTCGAACGATGTACATCTGCCGTTTCTGTTAGCTCGCGTATAGTGATTGCTTGAATCTTTTTATTTACTAATAATGTGGATAGTGCTTCAGCCAAAGCTTTTTCTGTTTTTTTGACGCGTCTATCTGTCTTTTTCATTTACCTATCTCCTTATCCGACATATCAAAGCAAAGCTGTCGCTTAATCGACAATCTTATAGATGATTGATTATAGATAGTAGACACTGTGTCTATTATAATGTAAGTATAACACAATCATTGAAGTTAAGGAGGCGAAATGATGAAACTAACTTTTAAACCCTTAGAAAAGAAAGATTACAAAAAAGCGATCTATTTTGCTGTTGAAGGAATGAACTTTGAGAGATATATGGGAAATGAACTTCTGCTGAATCTTTACGGAAGATATTTTTTGTATATGGAGTTGAATCGAGCTACTCAAATTCTTGCTTTGTATGCAGAGGACGAGTTGGCAGGTGTTTTGCTGGCGGAGATAAAAGGAGAAAAAAAGAAACATCGTTCTTTTGGACAGCAAATATATGTTAAGATATTCGATTTTTTACAAAATATATTTGCTAAAGAGAGTAAAGGAGTTTACGAGATAGCGAATGAACAAATGCTTGCAGCATATTTAAAGAAGCATTCGCCAGATGGAGAAATCATTTTTTTAGCTGCAAATCCTGATTTGAAAATAAAAGGCATCGGCACCAAGTTGCTGACAGAATTTGAAAAAAGAGAGAAAGGAAAAGAAATATTCCTTTTTACAGATAGTGGCTGTACGTATCAATTCTATGAACGACGTGGATTTGAAAGACTAAAGGAAAAAATTAGCAAGATAAAAATCTTAGATAAAGAAATAGATCTCCGATGTATGCTGTACAGGAAAATCATTCAATGAAAATTTCGATAGAATCGACAATAGTTGGCAAGAACACTTTTAGTGAGTCTTCTTGCTAACTATTTTTTTGTAGTGTATTCTGCCAAAAGAAAACCGCCTTTTTGACTAAACTTGATAGTGGTCAATTTTTTATGATGGATAAGTATCTATACTTAGTCTCGTAAGAACGAAAAGGAAAAGAGGGAGAAAGATGAAATTTCAAAAGTGGATCCAAGAGCATCGAAATCATATCACCGCCTTATCAGCTGTGTTGATTATTTTTGGTTTTATCGGAAAATTTACTGGATTTGTCTTGTTCTATAACGTTGCTCTAGCCATAGCTTCTATTATTGCGGTCATACCTATTATGATTCATGCGTATCAGGCAGTAAAAGTCAAAGTTATCTCAATTGATTTACTCGTTACTATTGCTGTGCTCGGTGCCTTTATGATCGGAGAATACAAGGAGTCAGCTATCGTTACATTCTTGTTTTTGTTTGGTAGCTATCTGGAACAAAAAACATTGACCAAAACGCGGGAATCAATCAAGGCTTTGACCGAGATGGCTCCATCGACTGCTAGCGTTGTCCAAGAAGATGGAACAACCGAAGAAGTGGAAATCGATGACGTGGAAGAAGGCGATATCGTCTTAGTAAAAACTGGTGGAGCTATTCCTGTGGACGGACGAGTCATTGACGGAAAAGGGTATGCGGATGAAGCCGCAGTGACGGGTGAATCACGACAAGTCGTCAAAATCAGTGGAGATGACGTATTTTCTGGAACGATTTTAGCAGATGGCTACGTGACGATTGAAGCAACTAAGGTCGGAGATGATACGACCTTTGCCAAAATTATCGAATTAGTAGAAGAAGCACAAGATACCAAATCCCATGCGGAAAAATTCATTGATCGATTTTCTCAGTATTATACTCCAACCGTTTTACTTATTGCGTTGCTTGTTGGTCTGATCAGTCGTGATTTTCGTTTAGCAATCACTGTTTTGGTTCTTGGTTGTCCTGGCGCTTTAGTCATTGGTGCGCCTGTTTCGAATGTAGCAGGAATCGGTAATGGAGCAAAACGGGGCATCTTAGTCAAAGGCGGTGAAGCAATGGATACTTTTTCCAAAATCGATACTTTTGTCTTTGATAAAACCGGTACATTGACCAAAGGAACTACTGCTGTATCCACTATCAAGAACTATACAGAGGATGAAGGTGACAGCTTAGCTTTAGTGGCTCGATTAGAAACGTTATCCGATCATCCTCTGGGGCGCGCCGTGATCCATTATGCTCAGGAGAAAGACATTGATTTTCAACAATTAGTAGTCAAAGATAATCAGACGATCAAGGGACAAGGAATCACAGCTGAGATTGATGGTCATGCAGTTTGTGCGGGCAACACCAAATTGATTGCCGCTCACAAACTTTCTCTCACACCAAAGCAAGTACAAGATTTACATCAATTACAACAAACAGGCAGCTCGGTCATTATTGTAGCAATCGACAAAAAAATCACTCAAATCATTGGTGTGTCAGATGTGATTCGACCAGAAGTCGCTGAACAATTAGCTGAGTTGAAACAAGCAGGAGCAAAACAGTTAGTGATGCTGACAGGTGATAATCAGATGACTGCTGATTATGTAGCTGATATGTTAGGTATTGATGAAGTCCATGCTGAATTATTACCAGACGAAAAGGTTCAATTTGTGAAAAAATACCAAGAACAAGGATTGCGCGTTGCTTTCATTGGAGATGGAATCAATGATTCTCCCTCTTTGGCTGCGGCTGATATCGGGATTGCTATGGGATCAGGAACGGATGTCGCTATCGAAACGAGTGACGTTGTCTTGATGCAATCTAGTTTTGGATCGTTGGTTCATGCCTACCGTTTGGCTAAGAAAACTGTTTTGAATACCCGTGAAAATGTAGTGATTGCCATTGGTGTCGTCTTATTTTTACTCATCGGCTTATTTGCCGGGTTTATTTACATGGCTAGTGGGATGTTCGTTCACGAAGCTAGTATCTTGATCGTTATCTTTAACGCGATGCGTTTATTGTATTTTGGTCACGAAAGCAAAGAAGAAAAATCGTAAAACTTGATAAGAATCAATTTTTTTATGGAAGCTGTAATCTAGAATAAGACTATCAAGAAAAAGGAAGGAAGAACTACGATGAAAAAAATTATTATGCAATTAGATACACTAGCTTGTCCAAGCTGTATGCAAAAAATCGAACATGCGGTTTCTCAACAGCCTGGGGTAAGCAATACGAAAGTTTTGTTTAATGCAAGCAAAATCAAAGCAAACTTTGATCCAGATGTAGTCCACCCTGAACAATTAGCTGCAGTTGTGGAAAAATTAGGTTATGAAGTCCAATCAACAAAAGTAAAAGAGGCGTAAATCAATGAATATAGTGGAAGAAAAATTTGCTCAAGAAACAAAACAAGCAGATATCGACCATCATAAACCAACTGCTGGCGCCATGGTGGGGCATGTATTAGCAAATTTTAAATTAGAAGAAATGAAATTGATCCAAGCACAATTGTATGTTTTGGGTACATCTTCGCAAGAATTAAGTACCCTTTTTTCAGAATATGCTGATCAAGAAGCGAGATGGTTCAATAAAATCTCTCATGAGTTAGTGATTGATAATGAAATCGTTCCGTCTACTTTAGAAGAAGTCATGCGTTATGGAAAAATTTACGAACATGGTCAAAACAAATATTTACCAGCCTCAACAATGTTGGAAAACTTTGCAAAAGATTTTGATTTCCAAAATATGTTTATCACACGGGCAATCAAGTTAGCTGAAAAAGAAGAAAAATATGGCTTGCAACAATTACTCGTTGAACTTTTAAGTTTCAATAAAGAAATCATCTACCAAGTACAAAGACTCCAAGGAAAAACTGTCCGACAAGATTTGGATGAGGAAGACGATGATGACTAAAAGTCTATGTTTCTTCAAATACAAATATAAAGCGTGAGGTAAATTGGAAAATCACGAAGATTAAAATAAAAGAAGCACCCGCTGATGTTGTCTGTAAGACATCAGCGGGTGCTTCTCAGTTTTTAGAAGATTTGAAAGATTGATGAGAAAATACGAAAAAACAATAAAATTACATTGCTTATTTGATAGAATAAAGAAGTGTGGGGAGTAATCGAAAGGAGTTTTTTAATTGAAAAAAAGGATTTTATTAACAATTGGTCTAGCTTTTTTGTTAGCTGGTTGTACCAACGGGAATGAATCGAAAAAAGAATCAACAAAAGAAACAGCGAAAGCAACAGTTGCAACTACTACAACAACTAGCACAGAGAGCAAGTCAACTGCAGCAAGTACAGAAACAGCAGATACCTCTACTTCGTCAGAGTCTTCCAAAACGACTGAAACAACTCAAACATCTACTTCAAGTTCTTCTGTAGAGGCTTCATCTTCCTCTTCAGAAAGCAGCGAACAAGTTGAACAAACACTGTGGAATGCAGACAAATCCGCACAATTAGAGGCATTTATGGCTACATGGGGCCAAACAATGGGACAACAATACAAAAGTTATACGAATCAAATGAGTGTGGACTTATATGGTCTTAAAGTCCCTCAAGCTATTTTGAACGGGGAGTGGAAGATGGCTATTGGTGGAGTGCCTGTTTCTGCAGAATGGTCAGAAAGTGGGACAGGTCAAGCAGACTATCAAATCACAGCCGTCTATTCCGATGCAGAGACAGAACCATATCTGAAAAAGCACGTCTATCTATTCGGGTTTCAGCAAAATCAGCCAAAAGTATTGGTGACACAACAAAATCAGGGGAATCCCGATAATTATCTTTACTTTAACGAGACAGCGAATAATGAATTGAAAAATGGCTTTAATCAAATCGTTTATGGACAAGCAAATTAATGAGATAAACAAGGGGTTGTGACATGTCTTTTATCACAACCCCTTGCTCAGTTTATTTGTTAGTCTTTTATTTTTTGTGTCGCCCATGTTGCACTGTACTGGTTACCTGCAACAAGATCATATTGTATCAGACGATAATCTTCTAGAATTTCTTTTTGTTTCTCAGTTAAATTTTTTTCTTGGATAATTTGACTATCCTCTGTAACAAAGACCTGTTTTCCATTAAAACGATTAGACAAGGTTTCTGTAGGATCAATTGTTAATGCAGGTAGATGATTAGATACTTCTGTCAACAACGCATAGTAAGGAGTTACTTTGATATTCGCATGCTCAAGAGCCATAGCACCAAAGTTATTAGGAGCAACAACTTCTTTATTTAACGTAGCTGCTTGTTCACGACTATACTTGTTGCTATAAATGAAATAATCTGTCTGGTGCTGTTCTAATCCATATTTTTTCGAATCATTCCCACTATAGATTGCGGGTAAATGGTCACCATAAAAAACAAAGGTAATCGGTTTATCGATTTTGTCGATTTCTTGGATGAATTTTTTTACTGCTGTATCGGTATAGTGAAGGCCTTGCATATAAGTTTGTAATTCTTTTCTTCTATTAGGAATGACAGCAGTTCCTTCAGCAGTGTAGTTCAATTCACTATAGTAATCATCATAAGGCATATGGTTTTGCATAGTGGATAATTGGATGAATTGCGACGTTTCTGTATTGCTTTGTAAAGCTTTCAAGGTTTCTTTGTATGCTGAATCATCCGATATGCGTGGGCTTTGTTCTATTTTATCCGTATAAGTTAATTTATCCGGACTGTCTAAATAATAGAACCTGTCAAAACCAAATTTATCAAACACTTGTTTTCTGCGATAAAGAGCAGCTGTAAAAGGATGGATGGCTATTTTTTCATCGAATAGATCGGTAATATTTGGACTTATTTTCTGACGCTCCACTAGCTGGGTATAAGGTGTAACTAACGAAGCAGACAGGTTACTGATACTCAAGCCTGTCAGTCCTTCCCATTCCATGTTAGCTGTTCCGCCACCATAACCGACGGATAACATCAATCCTCCTGTTCCTTCTGTTATAATGCTTTTGATGTAAGGAATAGGGTCTGTAGGTACTGTCAGATTAGGGACACGTGCAGGATCACTGAAGCTTTCACTTAAATTGAGAACGATCGTCTGATTGTTTAACCAGTCACTTCTTGTTTGGTTGATTTCATCTGCCTTTGTGTTGTACTTTTTCATTATTCCATTAATTTTTTCTTTCGAATAGCCAGCAGGTTCTTCCATGATTTTAATGTCGATATTGTTTAGGAATTGAATGACTGGTCCGTTATCTTTTACGGCGCCTTGCTGGTTAAAGAAAGTCTTGTTTACTTTAAATAAATTAAACAGCAAGAAAGAAGGCGAATTTTTGTGATTAATGAAAAAGACACCCGAAAAACATCCTAATAATACAGCGATACTGATAAATCGACGTTTCCAATGAATCTTCAAGGAATACTGTTTTTGTAGTCTACGTTGTACAATAATACTAGTAATCAATAATAGGAGAAGGATCAATCCGCCCACGATTAATAAGACTGGGCTAACCATCGATAATAGTTCTGACAATCCGGTCAGCATTTTTAAATCTGAAGGAAAGACAGGCTCTTCCCGCATTTCCATTTTGATTACTGTCGAAATAGTGAGCAGTAAGTTAATGATCAAGGTAGCAGTCAAGGCGTACCAAAAACGATTGGAAATCAACAATAGTAAGAAGAAAAATCCCATAATAATGATGATTGTCAGGATCATGGGTGCTTGTCGCTGAGTAAATATTTTTAAGGCAACCTGGATAGTTTCTTTCCAACCTTCTTTTGGTTCTAAAACGAAAATCTGCACGAAGGTAAAGCAGTAAAAAAATGCTGCAACTAAAAAATAACTTTTATGAACAAAAAGCCAATGAATTCTTTTTTTCCAACGTTGTGTTAATTGTTCAATCGAATCAAAAGCGAAGTATTCGATGAAACGATGAATGAAACGGATTTTTTGTATATAAAATAAAAAGATAACTAGGAGGGACACTGCTAATAAATAGTAAATAAAAAACTGCCCGATATTTATCAGCCATGCCTTCCCTGAGTTTGGAAATTCACGTTTCATAAATGTAGATACGCGATAAGAAACTAAAGGGAAATTACATATAACTTGAGTGACAATCAAAAATACAGCAAGAAAATTTCCTCTTCCTTTTATACCTAATTTATCAGATAGCATTTCTAAAAATAAAAACGAAGAGAAAGTATAATACATTGCGAAGAGAGAATATGGTTTAGAAAACCTCAGCGCTGTATCTGTATTTCCTCTGATGATGAGTGAAATTTGTGTCATCAAAATAATCAAACCGAATAAAACAATCAAGCTGATAAATACTTGAGGAAGCTTATAGCGGACCTTTTCTTTCCAGTTCCATTCTTTCAAACCATAACCCATTAAAAATAAATAAAAAATCCATAAAATACTCTGTCCATTCTGTAATGCAAACGGGTCTTTATTAAATAGAGTAGAGCAGCCAACTAATCCAATTGTTAAAAATAATAGTAGATATTTAATTGTTGTTTTCGATAATTTATTTAAAAATCCAACTGTATAAGGAATACTACAAAAAAGCAAAGTACAAGAAACAGCATAAGTAAAGTAATTCTGACTGATAGGTGTTAGGATAAGCCAATAATCACGAATATTCAAGCTGCCAGCTTGTACGTAAAAAAAGATATTGCAAGCTAGTGTGGCTGTTAGGAATATAAAGGCAAAACGACTTAAATAATGTAAAACTTTTAAACGGGCGATTTTTTGATATTGGTAACCCATGTAAAGTGGGATCAAATTTGTACCAATAACAACGGAAGTTTGTAAAAATGTATAGATGTAGAATCGACCAGGGTTTGTTGCATATGTAGGAATAGTGACTGCTGAAATCAATATACGCTGTAAAATCATCATTATACAAGCGACAAAGATTGTCAGGAAGCCATAACTCTCCTTCTTTATTTTTTTCAAGAATAAACACCTCACAAAAAAATTGGACAAAAACATAAGAAAACGTTTCCTGAGAAGTTGCCCATTAATAACATCCTAACTTAGAATATCTCAAAAAACAACGTGTAGACAGAAAAAGTGCAAAATTAGCAAGTAATGGTTGTTTGTATTGTTAGAATTTTTAGAAAATTATACCTTTAGTTTCTTTGCATAAAATGATACAATGATTGTTAAAATTGTGAAAGGGTGGTCATTTGTTAGAGAAGTTTTTGGATATGTCGTTAGTTCAACGTATTGTTGTTGGTATTTTAGTCGGAATATTGTTTGGTATCTTTTTCCCCACGTGGACATTTATTTCAATATTGGGGACGTTGTTTGTCAGTTGCTTGAAAGCAATTGCGCCTCTTCTAGTTTTTTTCTTGACGATGGCGTCAATTGCCAAGCATAAAATTGGGAATAAGACATTTGTGAAGCCTATTTTGATCTTATATTTAGTGGGAACATTGCTTTCTGCACTTGTAGCAGTTATTGTAAGTTCAATTTTTACTGTTCCTATTACTTTACAAGAAACAGTATCTGAAAAAGCACCGCAAAGTTTGGAAAGTGTTTTATCTACTATGTTGACGAATGTCACACAAAATCCTGTTCAATCTCTTATTGATGCGAATTACCTTGGCGTTTTATTCTGGGCTGTATTGTTGGGACTAGCTTTTCGAGCACGTTCAGAATCGACAAAAGAGTTGGTGGATCAGATATCTATAGCGTTGTCACAAGTCGTACAAGTGATTATTGCATTTGCTCCGATAGGGATTTTAGGATTGGTTTATCAATCAATTGCTACGACTGGAATCGCTGGATTGGCAGAGTATCTGCAGCTTTTACTTGTTTTGATCGGTACGATGCTGTTTGTCGCATTAGTTGTGTACCCATTCCTCACGTTTTTGTTTATTAAAGAAAATCCCTATCCATTGATTTTCTTTTGTTTGAAAGAAAGCGCACTTCCCGCTTTCTTTACCCGAAGTTCTGCCGCAAATATCCCGATAAACATGATGTTGGCTGAAAGATTGAAATTGACAAAAGAGTCTTATTCCATATCGATCCCGTTAGGTGCTACGATCAATATGGGCGGTGCCGCGATTACCATTTCCTTGATGACGTTGACTGCTGTACATTCTTTAGGGATTGAAGCACCATTTGTTTTGAAAGTCCTTTTATGTATTTTGTCTGCTTTAGCTGCTTGTGGAGCTTCAGGTGTTGCGGGCGGTTCACTGTTATTGATTCCATTAGCATGTAGTTTGTTTGGTATCTCTAATGATGTCGCGATGCAAATCGTTGGTATTGGATTTATTATCGGTGTTATCCAGGATTCAATGGAAACTGCCTTAAATTCGTCAAGTGATCTGTTGTTTACTGCAATAGGAGAGCTAGGCGCGCGTAAAAGAAGTGGGGAAAAAATCAAATTGAAAGATTGTTTAGATGGATTAAGTGAACGTTGAACGTTAGATATTTAGTATTTTTAAAATGATTCGAGTTTTTGATGAGTCATATAGATGTTCGTGTAAATAGAGGTTTCTGTTAAATCAAGATAAAGTCGTTTATAATAACAATTAAAAGCATAGGTAATTGTTATTGGAGGCGTATCATGGATTTTTTACGTAAATTTGGTTTTTTCTTTTTATTATTAGGCGTGCTGAGTGATTTTTTGACTCCGTACGTATTAGGATTGTATTATCCTGAATTAGATCAAATGAAGAGCGTGATCAGTGTATTTGGAGAGGTTTCCAGTCCTGTAAGAAAAGCGTTTCTTATTTGGTCTGTGGTTTCAGGGATCTTTTTCATCCTGTCATTGCCTGCATTGTATGCTGCATTTGTAAGTACATCTCGTGTGTTAGCTACCCTAGTTACAGCAGCCATCGCGTTCTATGGTATAGGTGATTGTATCTTTACAGGTTTGTTCAGTATCAATACCCATGAATCTTCGTGGAATGTCTCGACATGGGTCCATAATATCGGATCAGGTTTAGGTTACAGTGGTTTTTTATTGTTTCCAGTTCTTCTTTTCTTGATCTATCGAAAAAATGGGCAAATGGACGTAAGCCACTTATACCTTGGACTGTCTGTGATCAGTTTGCTTTTTGCGGCGATTTATGGACTGGCAAGAATTCCTTCTATAAATTCTTGGCCATTACTGAATAAAATAGGTTTTTGCCAAAGAATCAGTTTTTTCTTTAATTATGTGCCCATTGCCTGGTTGAGTATCTTGCATCTCAAACAGTAAAACTTGAGCCGTCAAATTGAACAGTCAGCGGATACTTCATCCGGTGGCTGTTTTTTGTTTTTCTGAAATATATATTTCCACAGTTTTCTTGTATAGCTTCTGTCTTAGAGAAGCAAGGAGCTATATTTTGTGCTACAATCTTAAAAAGGTAGAGAGAAGACCAAATGGAAGACAGAGGAGCCACTAAAATATGAGAAACATCAAGTTGACAATCGAATATGACGGAAAAAGATATTCAGGATGGCAAAGACTTGGAGATGACGATAAAACCATTCAAGGAAAAATCGAAAAAGTATTGCATCAGATGACAAATGAAGAGATAGAAATTATTGGATCAGGAAGAACAGATGCTGGCACCCATGCGCGAGGACAAGTAGCAAATTTTAAAACAAACACAGAAATTGGACTGGCAGAAATGATCGACTTTATGAATCGTTACCTTCCGCGGGATATTGTCATCAAAAGAATCGAAGAAATGCCTGAGCGCTTCCATTCAAGATATAATGCGGTGGGCAAAAAATACAGCTATTATGTTTGGAACAACGTGATTCCTTCAGCATTTGAGCGAAACCACAGCTTTTATTTCCCTCAAGAGTTGGATATGGACAAGCTGAATGCAGCTTGCGAAAAATTAGTGGGTACACATGATTTCATTGGTTTTTCTGCATTGAAAAAATCAAAAAAATCCACAGTGCGTACGATTGATGAATTATCTATCGAACGAAAGGGAGAAATGCTTCATTTTACTTTTGTCGGAGACGGATTCTTATATAAAATGGTGCGGATTATCATGGGAACATTACTAGAAATCGGCACAGGTGCCATGCCGATAGAAACAATCGATGAAATATTTGAAAGCAAAGTGCGGCAACATGCAGGAGAAACCGTCCCTGCACAAGGTCTGTTTTTGGATGAAGTTTATTATCGATAAAAATACTTTGATAATGGATGAAACGCATGTTTCATAGTATAAATATCGATGTTAAATAATGTATGAAGCAAATTAAAGAAA
>NZ_JAKZIW010000059.1:0-11981 GCF_031143325.1 Enterococcus sp. FR204
AAAGGAGCAAATCTCATGAAAAAAATTTTGGTGACAGGTGGGGCTGGTTTTATCGGGTCAAATTTTGTCCATTATGTAGTGGAGCATCATCCAGAAGTGGCGATTATTGTGTTAGATAAATTGACTTATGCGGGAAATCTTCATAATTTGGCGGGCTTGCCACAAGAGCAGGTGAAGCTGGTGGTGGGAGATATAATCGATGGGGCTTTGGTGGATTCTTTAGTCAAAGAAGTGGCGGCGGTGGTGCATTTTGCGGTGGAATCTCATAATGATAATTCTTTAGAAGATCCGGCGCCCTTTATCCAAACCAATTTGGTGGGGACGTATACCTTATTGGAGGCTGAGCAGGAAAGTTCTAACTTGTCCTTAATAATTTCCCGATAACCATCCAGCTTCGAGGGTCTTGTCTTATTCTTTGGTTCTTCTGGCTTCGGTTTTATTCCTTCCTCATAGTATCGTTTTACAGTTCTTGGGTCACAGTCATAGCTGCGGGCCATAGCTGCGTAGTTAGGTTTGATTTCTTTCATGATGTACTCGTGCGCCTCTTCCTTGATATCCTTCCTCAATCTATTTGTCCTCCTTATGGATTAGATAGATTGATAATATCAAAAATAAAAAATGTCAGAAAAACGGCATTTTTATTCCGCTGTTTTCTGACATTTTATCGCCGCTATTTACATCTTATCGCGTTGGGGTGAACTATTTCAAAGACCAGAAATAGCGGCAGCCATCCTTGATCGTTTGGTGCATCATGTGAAGGTATTCAAAATTACTGGCAAATCTTATCGCATGAGGAACAAAATTTAAACTGGCAATGACCGACATATGTTATTGCCGAAAACCGACATTTTTATCCTGCCCAAAAGGGGGTGCGGATGTTTTTCTGGACCTTTTTTAACCAATACATCCTTGCTTCTTCCGATATTGAAGAGGACTTAGTCCCCCTAAAGATAACTTAATCCGTTGATTATTATACCAATAGATATAGTCATCCAATTGATTCATAAACTGGTTAATTGTCGTGTTTTTCCAGTCACGTTGGTAAAACACCTCATTTTTTAATCGTCCAAAGAAACCTTCGCACGCTGAGTTATCTGGGGAGCAACCTTTTTTAGACATGGAACGAGGCAAGTTCGCTTTGTTCATTCGTTCGATCCAACCGGGCCATCGGTAATGAGCACCACGGTCAGAATGAACGATTGGACGCTCCTGGTCTTGAAGGGTAGCGAGTCCAGCGTCTAACATAGTATTCACTAATTCTGCATCAGGTTTTGTTCCAATAGTCCAGCTAATAACGGCGCCATCATAGCAGTCAACCAATGGGGATAAATAGACTTTCCCTGCGGGAATCCTAAACTCGGTAATATCTGTTAGCCATTTCTCATTTGGCATTTTTGCTTTGAAGTTGCGATTCAATAAATTAGGTTGTGCAGGAGTAATCTCCCCAGCATACGAAGAGTATTTTTTTCGTCTAGAAAATTTAACAAATAGATTTTCCTCGAACATCAATTTACGTACGACTTTTTCAGAAAGGATTTTCCCCATATTTTTTAAAGCTTGATGAATTCTGCGGTAACCATAAGCGCAGAAATTACTGTTGAAAATCGTGACAATTAATTGGCGTTCTTCAAAATACTTATCCGGTTGCTCAAGTACCTGTTTTTGATAAAAGTAGCTACTTTTAGACAACTGGAGCTGTTGAAGAAGATCTTTCAAGTTGAATTGATTTCGTAAGGCATCAATCAATAGAGTCTTTTCTTGATTTGATAGACGAAGTAGATTGATGCCTTTTCCTTTTTTTAGTAGTTCAGCTGCTCCTTCGAGTAATGCTTTCTCAAGCTGCAATTGGTGTACTTGTTCTTGTAACTCTTCTACTTCCTTTAAAAGTAATTCTTTTTGTTTTCCTTGATTTTTTGAAGTCATGCGCAGAGGGAAATCCTTTCCAAGATAAGTGGCCTTCCATTGATATAGAGCAACCCTACTGATTCCTTCAGATTCAGCTAAGCCTTTTCTGTTGGTTTGAGGTTTATAGAACTTTTTCAACACGTCTTCTTTTTGATCTTTGGTTAACTTTACCGCACTTTTTCGAAGTTTTCTAGCACCTGGTGCGAGTTCTTCACACCATTGTCGTAAGGAGCCTTTATTTGGGTAACCAAGCATTCGAATGGTTCGTGCATAACATTGACCATATTCAAAATAATGATTCACAGCGACTCTTTTTTGTTCTTCAGAATACTTTGACTTCTTCCGGAGTTCCTGATGGAGCTCTCCAGATACCAAATATTCTTTATACCATTGACGTAGTGCTCCAACGGACGGATAACCTAATTTCCGAATGGTAGCGGCGTAGGAGCAATCATATTTTAAAAATAACTGAATTGCTTTTACACGTTCTTCGTGGGAAAACATACGGATATTCCTCCTAAGTTCATTTTTAGTCCAGGATTATGTCCGCACCCCCAAACCTACAATTTTAAGTTGCCCTTGACACTTGAAGGATTATAAGGAGATTCAGCAGTAAATTTTTCTCCCGCACCTTCTCCATGTCCTGGCAAATCTTCCCGCAAAGGTAAATCCCTATATACTTCATCAGTGGACACATGATGGAAACGCACATCGTATTTCCGACAAGATTCCAATAAGGTAAAGGTCCCAATTAAGTTGGTTTGAATAAAAGGGGAAGGATCTTCTAAAGAATTATCATTATGAGATTCTGCCGCATAATGCACCACTGCATTCGCATTTTTGACTAAGGAATCCACTAAAGTAGCGTCTGCAATATCTCCAACCACTAATTTTACTCGGTCTTCTGGCAGTCCATCCAAATTATGACGATTACCGGCATAAGTCAGTTTATCTAACACAATCACTTGAACTTCTGGATGATTCTTTACCACGTAATGAACAAAATTTGAGCCAATAAAACCTGCGCCACCAGTTACAATAATTTTTTTCAACTCTGTTTCTCCTAATTCTTAGATTTCATCATATACAAAAGGATTTTCAGCAGAAAACTCTTTTAATGTTGGATGATGTTGATCCTTTTCTGATAGAATCGCCCGGCTAATACCAATCGGCCAATCAATCGCTAAATCAGGATAATCAAAAGCAATTCCACCATCAGCTTCTGCATTATAATAGTTGTCACATTTATACATAAAGTTAACATTTGGTGTCAAAGTCACAAATCCATGAGCATAACCACGAGGTACCAAAAGTTGGCGATGATTGTGCACAGTCAGCAAATAGCCTTCCCGTTGACCATAAGTAGGACTGCCTTTGCGAATATCCACGATTACATCTAAAACCGCAGCAGTTACTACTCGAATTAATTTTGTTTGCGCAGCTTCACCTTTTTGGAAATGTAGCCCCCAAAAAACGCCAGCTTTACTGGACAAGGAATGATTATCTTGGACAAAATCAAAATCAATTCCCGCCGCTACAAATTTTTCCTTAGAGTAACTTTCTGTAAAGAGTCCCCTATGATCTCCGAAGACATCAATCTCAATAATTTTGACATCTTTTAACTTTGTTTCTTTGACTTTCATCTACTAAAGCCTCTTTTTCTAATTTTCTGCTAAGCACAACAAATATTTGACCATATTGATCTTTCTTTAAAGGCTGTGCTAATTCTACCAAATATTCTTTAGAAATTTGCGGATAATAAAGCGCTTTTTGGCATTTATCAATTATCTAATCAAAATAGCTGTTCTTGGTATGAATTTGCTAAAGAGATTTTGAAAGACGAAACAGTAGAAGTTTTGCCAGTAACTTCTGAAGAATATCCCCAAAAAGCTACTCGTCCCCAATATGCGGTGATGGATTTGAGTAAAGCAGAAGCATTGGGCTTTGGGATTCCGACTTGGGAAGAAGCTTTGGCGGGAATGTTGAGAAGTATAAATGAATAAGTAATTTTTCCTATTGACAAATTTGATATGAGAAATGATTCGGCTGAGGCAATTTATTTAACTTGGACTCAGGAAATTTCAATTACTCAGATTATGGATAGAGTAGTTAGCGATTTTCAAAAAAACATAATTGCTAACTCACTCAATTAAGTACAGACAAGTTATTGATTACCTTTTTCTAGGGAAACCACTATTATTTCACCACAGATCAAATTTGCTTTGACATCCCCCACTAACTTAATTATCATTAAGAATAGCGTGTTATTGAGTAAATAGGCAGTACTTTTGTTTAACTTAGTCACGGAAACGAGGGATCATTCATTGTCAATAGGGAAAAAATCATTTTAGGAATCGTGGGACTAATTCTTGCAATCACATTGGTAGTAGTCGGACTTGGTGCCAAGGTTTATTTCGATGTCCGAGGGTCAGCGGATCAGACGTATGAATCCGTTAAACGTAAAAACCCAGCCAAGCGGGAACAGGCAGTAGACTTGGAAGAGCAAGATTCTTTTTCAGTCTTGTTACTTGGGATTGATACCGGGGACTTGGGTCGGACGGAACAAGGGCGTTCGGATACCATGATGGTGGCGACGGTTAATCCGAAAGATAAGAAGACTACGATTGTCAGCATTGCCAGAGATACCTATGTGCCGATCGTGGATCATGGGACAGATGATAAGATTAACCACGCCTATGCCTTTGGTGGGGCGGCGATGTCGATGGATACGGTGGAAAGTTATCTGGATATTCCGATTGATCATTATGTAGCTATTAACATGAAAGGCCTCAAGGAACTGGTAGATGCGGTAGGTGGCGTGGAGGTTTCCAATAGTGGTGAGTTCACTCAAAGTGGCTATACCTTCAAGCATGGGTTAAACACGTTGGATGGCGATAGGGCACTTGCCTTTTCCCGAATGCGTAAGGAAGATCCTCGAGGAGACTATGGTCGGCAAGAACGGCAAAGGGCAATCGTTGTCGGTGTCGTGAAGAAGCTGTTGCCGATGGATGGGATTACTAAGTATCAAGAAGTCTTAGAGGCGATGGAGTCCAATGTGACCACGGATATGCATTTTGCTGACATGAAGAAGATTGCCTTGAATTATCGGGATGCCTTTACCAATGTGAAGACAGAGCAGATGCAAGGAGAAGGCTTCATGCAAGACAATATCAGTTACCAACGGGTTTCCGAAGATGAGTTGAAACGGGTGCAAGACATCTTGAAAGGTGAGTTGGACCTTTAAGTACCAATAGTGATGAATGGCGTCCTGATGTGGGGCGCCATTTTTGTGAAAGGAAGTGGATGACGTGAGAGTAATCAAGAACGTGGTGGCGTTGCTAGTCGCGGTGGGTGTCAGTGGTCTGTTAATCCACTTTATTGCTCTGTCGGTTCTAGCGGGGTATCCTCGGATTGCCCAGACGATGGAGCGTTTTGTCTATACTGAATTGGTGTTAATTGTCAACGGCAACATTAAAATGTAGGAAACCTACAATTTTAAGTTGCCCTTGACATTAATCAGTTTTCTTGCATTGGTGATTTGGTTGTTTTACCTACAGTGGTCTTTAGGAAAATTATCCGTAGTTTATCTTTATCTATTTTTTAGTGTGTATTTGTTCTTATTGTTCGTCGTTTTATTCACCAAGGCTCCCCGTTATCAGGCCTTGATTCTGAATACTATCGACTTTTTGATGGGTGGGAGGCTAAGCTGGCTTGAGGCACTACTAAATGTTTGCTACTTCATACCACTGGGACTTTTGTATGGGATGAAGGCTCGTTATCGGGAGTTTGTCATCGTAGCTCTCCTGACGATTGTGGGGATTGAGATGATACAGTTTGTGTTTTACCTTGGCACATTTGCGATAAGTGATATCTTCTTAAACTTTATCGGTTGCCTGCTAGGATATCATCTTTATCAACCATTGCATGAGCATTTTCAGGAGTAGGGAGTTATGTCAAGGGCAACTTAAAATTGTAGGTTCCTAAATTTTAATGTTGCCGTTGACACTTATTTTGGTTAATTTCATGTTAGTAGTTGCTTATTGTGTGTTCTTTCAATTTATTTTGAGTTTATTTTGACTGGAGGAGTGAATGTGAAAAAACTTTTGTTAGGCTTGTTGGCAGTGTGTTTCTTAGGTGGCTGCTCTACCCAGGAGGAGCCCGAGGATGTGACCTATGACTGGACGCCACCTTTTGAAGATGTTAGTTGGGGGATGGGAGAAGATGAGGCTATGGTGGCCTTAGACTTGGATGTGGAAGAGGCGGCGCTGGATGTCACTCCCGAAAAATATCAGGTATTCTCTTTTACCAGTGCCATGGAGACGGAAGTGGGGATGGCTGCTCCGGACTTGGTCTTTGAGCCGGGCTTTGGCTTGATTGGCGTGACGTTGCGCTATATGCCGACAGAGGAGGAAGCTGCGGAGACTTTGACGAAGCTGGAAGCGGCCTATGGGAAAAGCGATGATGGCACGTGGTCGGGGACGAAGTTTGGCGACTTAGGTTTGTCCGAGGAGCAGGTTGCGGCCTTCAAGGAAGAAGACGAGGAAATCAGTGACAATGATTCGATTGTTACGATTCTATTGAATCAAGATAATCTAACGGATAATTACCAAGAATGCGTGTTTGAAGGAAAAGCAGCGGCAATACTCGAACACGTTCTACAAAACAATAACTAGATAATTTTTAAAAAATCTATTTATCCTGAATAATTCATAGCTCTAAATTTAAGCTATTTTTTTGAACAAAGTGCCTACATTTAAATTAGGCAGATACATTCTTCCAAAATAATGTGTTTTCGAACAGGATATATACGGAAGAAGGCTATAATAAAAATTATTTGTCTATTTAAGGGCAGACTGACCCCTTGGAAAAATAGGTTAAAAATTTTTACGATAACTAGCCTAAATCCATTGCCTAGATCGCCGTAGGCGTTCAAAAACCTTATAAAATTCAGTTTGATACACATGATAACTCGACAGTTTGAGATAGACTTGTCTACCTGTTTTAACGAGTTTTCCGGCAACTTTAAGCAATGTCAATCGTATAGAATGAATCGTCATCCCCCGATTCACTTGTTCAAATCCAATGGTCTTTAAAAAATTGACGAGGTTGTAAGCCAGGACACTGATCATCATTCTGACATGATTTTCCAGGAAACGCGGACTATCTGTTTTGTCAAAATAAAAGCCTAATTTCGCTTCTTTGATGAAATTTTCCATTGTTCCACGCTTGCCGTAAAGAGAGAATATGACTTCAGGCGAGACATTATCGGATAGATTCGTCACAATGAATGCGTGGTGAAAAAGAAGCTCTCCTGCTTCACGGATTGATCGAATACAAACGCGACGGGGTTTTGACCAGGATTGTGCTTGATAAGGGAGTGAAAAATACTGTATTTCTCGGTCTTCCCATTTTTTATTATCCCCATAAAGAACAGAGTGTTCAGCTAACTGACTTAACCTCCGATTGCTCTTTAATCGGATAACGTACTGGCTTTCAGTTGCTTCACAAGATTCATACACCTCTGGTGTGGCGAAGCCGCTGTCACCCCGAACCAATATCTTGGTATGAGGTAACGTGCTCTTGTAGTGGTGTAACAGCGGGTCGATAAAGGCTTTTACCTCTTTAGACGTGTACTGATTGCCTGAACGCAGTTCAGCTTTTAGGAAATCTCCGGTCAATCCGTCAAATGCAACTAATGGGTGATAGCCGTAGGTTTGATAATGGGCATTATAATCTGTTTGTTCTTGGCGTCCAAAGGTATCCGAATGTGTGGAATCGACATCAATGATTAACTCGGTGTCATTGCGAATCAAACGCGCTTTATCAATCAGCGACTGATTTAATGCTTGGAGTTGATCCATGATCTCCTCGGTGAAACGATCTAAAAACCGTGAGATTGACGATTGTGAGGCCAACTCTTTTTTACCGAGTACAGCTTGAAAGACTGGATCCTGTCTTAATAGATTAGCTGATGAGTCTGCCGAGTACCCAGCAATTAACTGCATAATGAGTTGTTCTAATATCGCTAAGTTATCATGTGTGAAGTAAACACGTTTGTCTTTAATATGGAGCCACTGTTTAGCTACGTGTGAAAAGTCGAAGGTATTCATCACCTCTTTAACTAAGACCAAACCCGAATCACTCGATAAGCGACCACCTGTATGTGAAATAGTCAAATTTGAATTGAATTTTACCTGGTTTTTGTGTAAGCTAGTCATGAGAAGAACTCCTTTCTTATGGTTGGTTTCGACACCTTTACCATATCAGAATGGGGTTCTTTTTGCATCACTTAACAGGTGAAAATGAAAAAGTAAATGAAGACTGCCGTTAGGCAGTTTCAGACGGTTTGAAGTCAAAGTATGAATTATTCAGGATTTATTGTTGCTAACTAAACTAATGTTCATTATGATTTTTTTTGAAGCGTATAGACAAATTTGTCTGTGCGCTATTTTTTTGAAAAAAATTCCGATTCTTCGAAAAATAGACCTGCCCAAATTGTATTAGTAGTGGAAAGGGGAAAGCAATGAGTTACAAAATCTTTGTTTGAACATGAGGAGGAAAGAATATGAAAGATTCATTGGATTTCCGCGTTGTACAAATCTTTGATAGCTTTTGTAAAACAGTCATTCGCAATGAAGCACGGAATATCAAAAAGCAATATGCCAGACTCCGAGAACGGCAAATTTCATTAACTGAATTACCAGAATCAGCTCTAGCATCTTTTCAAATCAACGATACTTCCATGGAGAATAGTGAGGTTTTTCTAGCTCTAGGTATGGAACTATTAGTCGCAAATCTCGATGTAGCAGAAGCAATTCACCAACTCTGCGAACCTAAACGAAAAATTATCTTACTTTATTATTTTGCTGGATTCAACGATCGTGAAATAGGGGAAATAATTGGGATGAGTGTTGGCGGTGTGTGGTACCAACGAAGGAAAGCTGAAGAAGAGTTAAGGAAGTATTTGGAGGAAAATAGCCATGAATAATGACACTAACAAGGCTATTTCTTCATTAAAAGTAGAGACAATTGTTTCGGCAGTTTCTGGGGAGCCAGTGGCAATCACAGAGGTTCTTCATCACTATCAGAAGTATATTATCAGACTTTCATTGCGAAATAACTATGAAGTTGGTTCTACATCGTCTGTTTATATTGATGAGTTTTTGCGTAGAAACTTGGAAACCAAACTAATTGAAAAAATCCTGACCTTTGATGTCAGTCGCTAGTAGTGCCTTCCTCTTTCCAATTTTCATTCTATGGAAGTTTTTTAGATTCATTTCTAGAAGATTATCATAGGCTGAAAAGCCATGTCCATTGAAAATTAAATATGAATCTATCAGTACGTTAGTTTTTTAATCTTACATTTTATTACGCCAGGAGGATCGAATGATCGGAGCGACAGAAATAGTGAAATGTAAAGATGAAAACTAGATAATGATACTTCCGTAACCAAATTGGCCCGCCATTACTGGGGGGAGGTGAGATTCCTATGTGCTTTGGCAGAGCAGCTGATAGATGAAAAACTACTATTTTTAAGACTTGATTTTTCTTATCTACGTCATTGCTTTATGATACCTAATTTTTGTTTAGAAATACTGGGAAGATTTTTTACGATAGAGAAGAGGTGAAGCAATTGGAATATCCTACTAATCAAAGAGTTCTTGAAACTGATTTTTATCCGTACTTGCAAAAGAAACTAGAAGAATACACAGATAGGCTACTTGCTATGGCGCAACTACCACTAGTACTTACTAATACTGATTTGAAACGTCTTTTTCAAATCAGTGATAGTACGTTAAATCGCTTGGTCAAACTTGGCGATTTTCCGTCTTGTTGGTATGGAATTCGAGGACACTACCTGCGAGACGATGTTTTAGAATGGATGAGGAAGAGTGATGCAGATGGCTTTCGTGAACAAATGCGACTACTTCGATCTTTATAGGTTACATCTTTTTATTAAGATGCGGTACAATGAAAGCATAGATAGAAAGATTTCCAAAGATTTTTCGCTTGTTGGGTTCCTTCGAAATAGGAGGAATCAATAAATGAAAACAAAAGATCGTTTTAAAAAACAAATTAGTTCTACTGGCAGAGTCACTTGGTATTTTCAAGCATTTCGAACAACAAGACGTGGTTTCAATTCAAAACAGGAAGCACAACTTGCTTATCTGGAAATGGAAAAGGAGCAACGACACAAGAAAAGGATTGTTGCAAGCAACGACAAGTTTAGCGTTGTAGGTGAAAAATGGTTTCAATATTACCGGTCCTTAAATGAACAAAAAGAATCGACCTATGATAAGCGAGCAGAACAACTGACTATCATCAATCGTTGGATTGGCAATAAACGACTCTGTGATTTATCATCAGATGAACTACAAGAGTTGGTTTTCAACTTGAAGGAACGAGGCCTCAACGGTACAGACCTAGGCTATGCTAAAAATAGTCTACAATCTCTGATTCAAGTCCTAAACATGGTTTTCAAGTACTGTCTCAAAAAGCAGTTAGTAAGTGAAAATCCAATGAAGACAGTCAGAATACCTAAGTATCAAGTAACCGTTCGGGATTTGAAAGAAGCTGTCAATAATGTGGAAGATAAGTTTTTGACGGTAGATGAGTTGAGGACGTTCTTGAACTATGGGATTGTCCATGAAGAATTACCTATGTCAGTTCTCTTTCATGTTCTATTCTATACAGGCTGCCGTGTTAGTGAGGCACTTGCTTTACAACCAGAAGATATTGATTTTCAAAGAAATGAAATTCTCTTCTATAAACAGACAGCGGTTAAAGGAAAGAGTAAAGATTTTCGTATTGAAACTACTAAGACAGTTAGTTCTGCTAGACGAGTGCCGGTAACACCATTGGCGATGGAAAAGCTAAAGCAATTGATTCGTGCTTTAGCTGAGATGAGAGGGCATCATCGCTTTATTGTGGATGAGACTTATTTATTTGTTTATCTCGATGCTAGTAAACGTGGGGTGCCTTATCGCAGGGAATATGTAAATGATCACGTTAAGCGGTGCGTGGAGCGGTCAGGGATTGGAAAGTCATTCCATACTCACTTAGCTCGCCACACAATGGCTAGTCTAGTAGCCGAGTATTGTAGTTGGGATGTCTTGAAGGATCGATTAGGTCATACGGACAAAACGACTTCAAAAATCTACCGTCATTTGACTAATAATGAAAAGGTAAAACCATTACTTGCATTTCGTTCTTTGGAAGACTAAAATACGGTGAAAACGCTGGTATTATAGGATTCTTAAAGAGCCAATTTTTCATAAACTAGTCAAAGTGTAGTCAGAGGTAATAAAAATCTTTTTATATCAATACTTTAACGACTTTTCACAAGTATCAAAGAAATCCGTCGTTAATCATCGTTATCAGACTGAGAAAGAACTCTTGGTATTCAAGGGTTCTTTTTTTGTTCTTATCATGTAATGCAATATTCTTGATTCAGTATTTTTTAATTACTCGACTGGGCGAATAACTTATTAGGATGAGTCTATCGACAAATATTAGTAAAAAAAAGAGCCATATGATAATATCTTTCTTGAGAGTAACCGCTTTAACAAAAAATACAGAATATTCTAACATAAATGGAGTATTCTTAGAATCAAAAGGAGAAAGAAGATGATTTACACTTATACGGAGCAAGAGAAAATGAAAGTTTTGGAGACATTTACGAAGGATGGAAAAGTAAAACAAGTACCAAGCGCAACAAAAAAGAAATACATCCTGCTGAAAGAAGTCTTGAAACGATTCGAACATGGAGTAATCTATACAGAAACAGAAGTCAATTCGATATTGATGGACGTATTTTCTAGTGCTGATTATGTCGAACAAAGGCGTTACCTAATCACATTCGGTTTTTTCAAAAGAAGTTCGGATGGTCGAGCGTATCAGTTGATGGGAAATGAAAATTAGAAGTTTTGATGTATACTAATTGAAAAAAATTCAAGTATGCGGCGTAGAACCAATGTCGCATACTTGAATTTTTTTGTCATCTGTATCTATAATACAAAACCAAGAACGTTATTCAAAATATGGATAGCCATGATCGATTGATGGAGCGGTATTCT
>NZ_JAKZIW010000006.1:0-82811 GCF_031143325.1 Enterococcus sp. FR204
TGTTGTTTAATGTAAGTGTGTAGGATAAGTCTGCCGAATAACTCCCGGCAGTAGCATCAAATTATGATTTTCAATTTTAGCACTAAGAGCGTACTGCTACATCCCAAGTCAAGGATGTAGTTATTCCCAATTTAGTGTTACCAATCCAAACCGATAGTAACTTATAAATATCCGTCAAATAAATTGACACTAAACTTAGGAGACAGTTTTATGAACAGATACAGATGCTTATTTCTTTTGTGAGTCTCTTTTTGATTTGCATACAAGAAAAAAGTGTTGGCAGAAAATCGGTTTCGATTTTCCACCAACACAAAATATTATAGAACCTTGATTTCATACGCATTACTTAGCCTTGCTCCACTAAATGATACAGATTAACTAGGACACTCGTATCATTTTCTCCTGCGGTTCCCTTCCAAAAAAACCATTAAATCAATATTAATCTCAGAAATTAATACTAAAAAACCGCATCATTTATGATACGGTTCCCCATGATTGATCCACCTTACTTGGTGAATTCACTCTACCAACAATAACATCATTCACCTATTATTCTAACTTGTTTTTATTCAGAGACAATAATTCTCCAATTTCCATCATTTTGTAATTCCAATTCATACTGAAAGTAATTCGTTACTTTTGATAGAGTATCAAGGTATTTTACATCAACTCTCACTTGAATACTTTTTTCATTTTGTGTATAAATTGGATTCACTAATTCCACAAATTTAAGATTCGAATTGATTGGTCGCATAACATCATTTTCTACATAATACTCAAGTTCTTTTTCTGATGCAGTTGGATAAAGCTTGAAAAATGTCTCTAAAAATTCAGTGATTTCTTCCGCTGTTTTGGCATCAATTTCTGAATCACTTGCCACTGGTTTTTCCTCATACTTCACTTTTTCTGGTTTTCCAATCATCGTAGGCAGACTCGTCACAATATGGTTGCCTTTTTTATCTTCAAATATCCTCACTTGATATGCAGAAAAAACCTGTTGTGTCTTTTTCCCCTCTGTAATCTTTTGCTCCACTAAAAATGAAATAACAAATTCTTCTGAGTGCTTCTCAACATCTAGAATTTTTACTACTTGAACTTCGGAACTAGTGGGAATATCCGCTCGAACCATATCTTGACTTAAAGTCACCCCTTCCTCAGTCAGATATTGTTCAAGAGTAGTCATTCTCTTTTCGATGGCTTCTTTGTCATTCTTCCAAGAAAAATACTCCTTCGCAAAATCAATCGTAAAGTTCTCGACACCAGAAGTATTCACTATTTTTTCTTTCACAACCACTTTCTCATGAGTCGTGTGTCGGTCAATTGCTGTGAAATTTTTGTATATCCCAAAAGCGAGACTACAAAACAATAAAAACCAAAGGACAAGAACCATTTTTCGATGCTTGCCCACTGAAATTACTCGTTCTTTCTTCTTTTTTGGAGTCTTCTCCTTCTGACTTCGTTCAATTTTTATGTTCATTTTCCATTCCTCTTTTCTATTGTTTGTATCGACCGGCTCCGATAAGATGTTGCTGCCAATAGGGTTCGGTAAGATTCGTCCAGCCCACTGGATCTCCCGCATGGAACATCTGATTCTCTCCTGCATAAATGCCGACATGAGTCACGTAAGTACCAGCATCATAAGTTGAGTGAAAGAAAATTAAATCTCCTGGCTTGGCATCTTTTAGGTCAATATGACTCATGGCATCATACTGATCCTGTGCCACCCGTGGAAGTTTCAGACCAACTTTGGCATAACACCATTGAGTTAAGCCACTGCAATCAAAACCCGTTGCGGGACTTGATCCACCAAATACATAAGCCATTCCTTCATACTTAAATGCCTCGTCAAAAATCCCTTGGACTGTTTTATCATCAAACTGTATCGTGGTCAGATATTGTTTCACCAACAAACAATAAAACATATTTCCGTAGTTGTAGCGCCACCCGCCATTTTCTTTAATGGCGATTGGATTGGGGTAATCAACTTTTTGACCACCTGATTTTTCTTTTGAAAAGGATTCCGCCAAAGCAAAACTATGCTTCTTTCCATTTTTTGCGACATGATTTATATAGCCTCCACCATAATTATAGGCTTGGATGATACTATCTTGATCACAGCCTAACTCTTTAGCTCGTTTAACCAGAGAAGCAAAATAGAAACACCCTTGTTTAATGGATGCCTCGGTATCTAAAGAATTAGGTGGTAAGCCAGCTGATTCAGAGCTTTGCATCACGTCTTTTGCTGTACCACCCGACTCCACTTGAATAATCGCCAAAAGAATCGGTACATAATCTGAAATGTCCGATTCCTTGGCATACTTTTCTACCAGTGACCGATGTTTTAATACTTCTTCTGAGACACTACTGCCACCGGGAGAGGTACCAGAACTGTTGCTTCCTTCACTATCCTCACCAAATAATAAGCCGACACACATCAAGATGCCCATGAAAGAAATCGTCAGGATTGCCAACGAGATTGTACTCAAATTTCTTATGGTCATTTAGTCTCACCCGGCCTTAGTTTTGGAGGATGACTCACTCTTTTTTGTACTTTTCGATTGCCTGCTTTTGCAAGAATAGATCGCTTCTTCGCCTGTTGGATAGGAGTCACTTTTCTTACTGGTTGATTATTTTCTTTCGTACTCAATTTTTGATTTGAGAGTCTTCTTTTGATTTCAGGATTCGAATTCATTTTTACAATTCGATTGGCTGGTACATTCTTTGGTATCTTACTTTTCTGAGATTTGGATTCCTCTTTTATCGGAACATTGCTCCTACCTTTTCTATGACGATTTGCTGAATTTCCCAATACTTTCCGCTTTTCAGCCATTTTTTCATCTCTACGTTGTCGTTGTTTTTCTCGCAACTCCGCTCGATTCGCTTTTTCTTGGACAAGTCCACGCTTGAATTCTTCTGGTGCTTTTTTCGTCTTTTCGATTTCTTTATGCAGATTGTATTTCAAATTAGTTGGTGTATTCCTTACTTGATCCTTTACTTGTTGTGCTTTGGCTTTTACCATTGATTGGGTATCTAGTACCTTGCCGATTTTTCTTCCGGCCAAATTCATTCGAGATTGTTTCTTATTTTTTGAGATTGGATTTTCCTTATTCGGGTCAGATATTACCTCTTTATTGTTAGATAATGATGGATTCTTTCGTGGAGAACAACCAGAAGACTTCGATCTGGTTTTTGATTGATCTTTTGCTAGTTTCCCACCAACTGCTGCACCACCACCAAAAGCCAATGTTCGCCCAACATTTCGATTAAGTTGCCGTAGTTTACGATTCATCAACATTTGCGGTTTCCGCATGACACGTCTGCCCATTGACTGGCTATCATTGCTTTGGAGGTTGAACATACTCATAATGTCCCCCAATTTGAAATAAATCCCGGCAAAAGTCACAATTTGCAGAAATGCTACCATAAAGAAGGGATAGGTCGCTGAAATATTGAAAAACATGGTAGAAATACTGAATGCCGTGGTGATAACCAAGGTCACTCCCGCTCGCATCATAATCGTATTGAATAAGCGAATAATCGCCTTTTTCCCCAAACTTTCATAAGTTGGCAACATCGACAATAAAAAGCTAATAGGTAGAAACATCGCAAAGATAATGAAGAGAATTTGTGAAAACAACATAATTCCTGTCAGAAGAAAGACAAAGAAGGAAATCCCAATATTGAACAGCACCAAAAAAATCACGGTCCCTAAGCGGCTCATGGTCTTGGTTATACTTAGATTCGCATTGTCATTGTCTTCAATCTCCGCTTTGACCGCTTCTTCCCGATCCTTGCCCTTGTTTTCATCCGGACTCACGGATAGAATCTTGTTGACCCGATCTTCGCCAATTTCCTCTATATTGGAATCATCAAATTGCAAGAGTAACCAAGGCTGCTGGACTTGAATTGAAAACAAACTATCCCGAATCAAATCCACGCTATCTTTTCCTTGGCTTTTTGAATTGGGTACAACAATCTCGGTCCCAAGGCTAAGAGCCGCTTCACTAACATCTGAACTAAAGTCATTAATTTTTGTGATATAGGTAGGCGCATACGCAATAAAAGAACCCGAAAGTAGAAAAATCATCACAAAATTAATCACGGCTCGAACTGCTTTCGTGGTTTCTCGTTTTAATAATCCGGTATACGCCACATACACCCCTAGAGCTAAAATCATCAATAATAGAAACCCAAAATAAAATCCGGAGGTCTGGAGTCCATTTTCAGTAATACCAGCCAATGTTTGGATATTCTTTCCAATACTTTCAGCCGTATCCGAAATGAAATCTAGTTTATAAGCTTCTTGAACCACATAACCCGTGGCGTTCGACAAATACAAACTCACCGTCCAAATGAAATTAGTAATGGCATAAAGACCATACATTACGCTCTTTCCTAAGCCATCGCCCCAATTCCACGGTAGCCAATCCCATGAACTATCCACAAAGAAATCCAACTGATAGTTACCAAGTGAATATTGGGAATAAAGATTTCCGGCTTCAACTGTATCATCAACCAGACCAGTTGCCTCAGCTATCGTACCGACTAAACTCAATAGAACTGTCAGAGTGATGATGCTAATAAAAACGATTCCCACAATCCGAAAAAGTTTCTTTTTCATCCCCTCACTCCATTCTCTCATGAATAGGTGGACGGGTATCAAAAGCATGGAAGAGTTCTTCAAAGACTGGATGAACTTGAACCACACCTACTCGCCCATACAAATCTTGCATTAAACACTGACCGTTTTCCAAATCTCTCAGGCGTTTTTGATTGCTTTCATCTTCTCGATCCAAGCCAAAGAATTCCAAGGTTTTCTTGATTTCATGAATATCGGTACTGCGAAACGCAAACTTCAACCCGATATTATTCTTCAAGCGTTCATCCAGTAAATCATCACTATTTTGCGTAACAAAATAAACTCCGGCATTCATGGCCCGCCCAGCACGAACGAGCTTATTCGATAATGTTTTTCCTTGTGCCACTTGAAGAAAACTCCAAGCCTCATCCAAGTCCACTATCTTGAAAATTTCTCGGTTGCTATGGATGAAGTCCAAAGCAAAAGTGGAAATGACGATTAGCATAGAAACACTAAGCAACTCCATGGTGGTATATTCTTCAAAAGTGGTTTCTGCATCTGGTAAAACTAAATCCGCTACTTGAATGATATTTAACTGTTTATCTAAACTAATCGACTGGGTAATCGAACCATCTGAGAAAAGCAAATGGGCAAAATCATAATCGGTAAAGGACTCGATATGATCGGCGATATTTTCCGCAACTGTTGAGCCCTCTTTTCGAAGCTCATTAATAACTTGTAGTAACCCTCGTTGATCACTTTGAGTAACGGTTCGAATGGCTTTGCGCAAAACAGGAAACTTCTCCCCATCCCGACTAGAAATTCCTGTTAAAAAAGTCAGGATATCAATCGCTAGACTTTCTGAGTCTTTCTTTTTCTTCATGATGACATAGGGATCAAGTAAGCCTTGATTTTCTGGCTTACTAGTCAAGTTGAGAATATTAATTTCATCCGCAATTTCTGGCAAGGTTTCTTTCCATCCACCACGTTCCCCTTTTGGATCGACAATCACAGCTTGACCACCAAAAAGGACGGCATAATAGACTAAGAGATTATTACTAAAGGATTTACCTCCACCAAGAGAACCAAGAAAAGCTGCGGCAAGTGCATTGGTAACTGACCCCTTTACCCCTTGTGAAGCCAATGCCGGTTTTAGATAAACATTGCGCCCCGTATCTACATTGTAACCAAAGTAAATGCCTTCCAATTCTCCTAACATTTGAGTGGCGCCAAAACCAAGTCCTGCTAAAAAATCAGACGTAACATATTGGATATAGTCATTCATATATCGCTTACTAGAAGGTAAGAATTCTTCATGTAGACCCATCATATCGCCAAAGGGCCGGACTATTTTTACATTGGTATCGTCATAAAAATCCAAGACTTCGTCACAGCAGCGTTTTAGTTCATCAACTGATTCTGCACTCACTCGAACCACATAGCTCAATTTGTACATGGATTCCTTGGACTGATCCAAGGTGGTTTCTAGTTCATCTACTGAATCCAAAGCGTCCAAAACATTCGAATTGGTCTCATTGTCGGATTGATAGGCGTGGTTGTCTAAGTCTTTCAGTTCCTTTTTCTTGTTGCGAACGGTGGCAAGTGCCTTTTTATTGGTGACAATCTCTACATTCATACTCGTGTCGATAGGAAACGTGAATTGTTGTTGCTGGTAATAAAAAAGTTCCGAGGAAGGAAATTCCATCTCTCCCACAATCGTGTTGATTGTTAGATACGCGACATAAGACTCGTGATTTTCATGTTCAATCCGTAAGTAACGGGACTTTTCTTCAATCAAACAACGACTGGGACGTAATAAGTCATAACGTTTCACCAGCGTTTCTGATTTCAGCTTTTTCTTTGGCAGCTGAAATTCATATTCTTCAAATGGTGTACCTTTTTCACCATAGATATGTTCAATCAAGTAAGTCAGATCACTCGGTGTGACTCGTCTGACTTTAAATCTCCGAGCTAATTTACTTTCCATTAATTTTTCAAGCTTAGTATACCGGCGAATTTCTTCATTGGATAAAGAAACAAAATCCCCCATCAAATGATGATTCACCCCATAGACAAATTCTTGAATCCCAGAAAAGAAAGATTTTTTGAGACTTTTTAGATTGACCTCTTCATCTGTCGCAATCAGTTTGAAGCCAATAAAAAAGCGATAATCAATCTGACTATCGCCAATCATAGATACTAATGCATCTGTCTGTAAATCAATTCGTTGTAATGCAACTTCTTTGAGTCGCCCGGTAATCTCTTTCTTCGATCGTTCTTGCGTGGCCCGAATACTACTTTCTGTGGCAATTTGTAAGGCATGGATCTTGCCTTCTCTGTTCTGGGCAATCAATTGACGAAAGCTATCGTGTACTTGATATTTCTGTTCAGGTGATAAGAAGGAATAGTTATAAGGCACTAATTCATAGTAGGCAAAACACTCGCCTTCTTGGTTAAAGACAAGATTATTCTCGATATACTTAATCGGGTACATAGTTTACACTCCTTACCAAAGTGACAGGTTCATCCCATCGTTTCTTCTTTTCTTTGACTTTCTTTCCTGCAAAAGTAACCTTAAACCGCAAGTGATAACTGATAAAGGACCGTAAAAATCCCAATGGCTTCTTGCCGTCAAAGGTCTTTTGCGACATAAACCACATAACCGCCGCCGGTATGCCCAAGTATTTTAAAAAAGCCCCCTCTATCATAGACAGCGGAGGCACATGGGCAAATACGATGACAAACAGCAAGGACAAAACAAACCAAGCCATCTGGTTAAAGGTCACAGGAAAAGGCAGCTGAAAGTCATTAATCGCGTATATGACTTTTTCAACTGCCCAGATACTAGTATAACTTTTTATTTTCTTCATCAAATCATTCCTTTAAAAAGAAGGATAGTTTAGAAATCAACTACCCTTCAATAATTTTGTTAATATGGATACTCAAAAACACCTCGACTCGTTACCAAATAATTTCCCCCAATCTCCAAGTCTCGACCACACGCATCAAAATCAATATACGTCTTCAAGTGTTCTGGTACTTCGCCAAAATCACCATTTTCAACAATCAAGAAATACGCTACATCACTCATATCATCACAGTCCGGATAATAGACAATATCATCCACATGCTCTACCATTTCTTCAAAAGAATTAAAGAAAGCGTGTTGAATCTCTGAAGCAACTTCACCAACTGGTGTTCCTTCAAGTTCCTCCGCTAAGCCACACAACCGATTAATTTCCTCAATTGGCGTATATTCATCAATCTCAAAAGGCAGTTCATAATCATGAATCGCATATTCTTCATATTCGTCATTTAATCCAATCCGTTCTTTCACTTCATCAAAATCGATAGGTGGGGTAAACCACGCCCCCACCAACTCACCTTCATTGTATTTTCCAAGATTCGCGATATAAATACGCATCTGTTCCATCATGATTCCCCCTTATGCACCGACGATTCGATTAAACAAATTCAGTAAGACATCTTTCACACCAGAAGCATTAAAGACTAGACCTACCGCAATCAAGGCAACCACCAAAAAGCCAATCAGTTTAGAAAACTCTCGCTTAAATCCTAAAAATAAACCAATGACTACAATCGCCAGTAAGACTAAAGATTGGGCGTTGGTCAAAAACCATTGATACAAATTTTGTCCGAAATTCATTTCATCACTTTCCTTTCTTTTCCATTGCTTGACCCGCCACTACCACCAAAAACCAATAACATATCTTTCCAATTTCCATCAAAATTCCTCTTTTCATACAATCAAGTTTTCAATTGCCATACTTTGTTGTTCTAAAATCTTTTTGTGCCGTTCAGATAATTCGGCGTTTAATACCATGTCACTAATAAAAGAGGTTCCTCTAATACGATCCAATTCAATCGTCATTTTTAAAGTAGGGGCGACTTGCCTTCCTAACCAGTTGTAAGTTCGTTCTATCGTGTACGGCTTTGGCTCTGAGGTCAATTGAATTTCTTTACGATTTCGACCGACAAATCGGCCCCACTTTTCATTAAGAGGCCAGTTGGTTCTTCTTTTTCCTTGTACCTTGTCTGCAATTCGCATGTAGCGAGTAATGATTGAAAACGTAGTGCTCTCAATACTTCTCCCTTTCATCAAATCCATAATTGCGTGATAAGCACGTTCATTTTTCAACCGAATTTCAAACCGATTCTTCGTTTCTGTCTGGTCGAGAGGTATCCCTAGTTTGATATATTGCTCATAGTCTTTTTCATAGAGACAAAAATAAACCTCACTTTTGAGACTGCCTATATATAAGGTATTCCCCATGCCATCCTTTTCATCAGCTTTCAACAGCTCCCCCGACCGATAACTTTTAAAGGTTCGGAACAAGGAAATACATTCTTCGTTTTGGCATTTTTTGGTTAAATAGGGAATATTCAGTAATCCTGCACGGTCATTGATTGCCAAATCCAATCGTTTCATCACGCCGCCTAACTTTAAACTTGTCTCAAAAAAATCATACCAACTTCTTTTTTGCGCAAGTAAAAATGTTTCGAATTGCCGACAACCACGTCCTTTCATTTCAATGAGAATACCTTTGTCTTCTTCCTGAGATACCATCACTACAATATCTCCCATAACATATTGTTCTTGGTAAGAATAAAAGGCATAATCCTCATGAAGCATATAATCAAAATTTAGATGCAAAACCTCTTGTATAATTTTTCGTGCGTTTGTAGTTGGAAATCGAATGCGTACATAATCAAATAGCAAAGTTAAAGGTAAATCAGGGTTGAACGTTTCTAGCTGTTGAAAAATCTTTCTCATGACACTTTTAGCCGGAACCTTCTTTCCCGACTCAATTTTATTGAGATACTCTCGTGATAAATCACAAGCTATTGCCAATTTGTTTTGAGTGACCTTATACTCCTTCCTTTTTTCCTTCAATAGTTCTTTTGTAAAATTTCTTCTCATTGATGATTCACCACCAAATTTCAAAATGTGAACTATCCAACTTGAGTTCACATTTTCTAAAAATACTAATTATCCTTGATATACCAGCAATTCTTAATCGTTGCTTGCTTATTTTTTGTGTTTTTGTACCCCCCTGTTAGATACGGGGGGTGAGACATCATGGCCGGCTGGCGCCGTCCATGAACAGGCACAGCACCACGGAGGATTTCTGCTTCGCAAATCCTCCGCGGTCAGCGCCTATCAGTTGGTTTATTTGGCGGTTACTCCTCGGCAATGCCCCCAATTTCCAACTCTGCCTTAATCTCAAACAAGTCTTGACGGATATTCGATTCTTTTGCATGATCCGCAATCCGTTCCAATTCACTGATGACTTGATTCAGCTCAATTCGAGCATCGGTTTCCTCGTCCATTACATATGAATCACCAGGGACTTTCACCCCATTTTTGCAAATATCAAAATTGAGCCGGCGTAATTCTTCTTCTAGTTCTGAATCTGACTGAATCTTACCAATCACCCAGTAGATTTCTCCAATCAACTCATCATAAATCATGCCTATCCACCTCCTTTAATCTTCTGGCAATATCAAAAATGACCGGAACTATCACAGAGTTTCCGGCCTGTTTGTACAATTGACTATCTGAATTGACTTGAGCTGCCCGATCAAAAGCACAGTCTGGAAAGCCCTGAAGCCGCCAGCACTCTCTAGGTGTTAGCTTCCGAATCTGATACTGATTTGTGACGACTGCTTGTTGGTCTCCTGTTAATAAGGTATGCACACTTTGTTTTCCCAGACGTCCTCGGCGACTTGTGGAATTAGGAAAAGCCAGGTTCACACTGTCCCCTGGCTTCACCTCTTGATATTCTGTTTTATTTTTTCGAATCATGATCTTCGTTCCACCTTGTTTCGTTGACAAAGTGGGAGCTGTTCCGGTCACCTCGTAAACCCGATTACCTTGTTCAAAATTTCCCGGCAACATACCGGCTACTGAAATCCCCTCATTTACCGGCAATGCGATTTTGATTCCTTCATCGCCTGTTAAGGTTGGTGCTACACCATCTGAACCATAGACTTGGCCCCCCATTCCACGATTGGAAGGATTGATATTTACTAAGTTTCTGATGTTTTGATCAGATGTTGGAGACGATCCAATGATAGGAAATACCTGTTCGGTACATGCGTCTCGAGAATGTCCGATAAGGAAGACCCGCTCGCGACTTTGGGGAACGTAGGCCTTTGAGTTAAACACCTGCCATTCCACATCATACCCCAATCCATCCAGCGTTCGGAGGATTGTCTCGAACGTAGCCCCTCCTTCGTGATTGAGCAACCCTCGGACGTTCTCAAGGAATAGAAACTTAGGCGAACCGAGCGATTTCAAAGAATAAAGTACCTCGAGTATCGGAAAATCCTTGCCGCTTTCCCGCAATTGAAAAAGCTTGGCACGGAAATCCGCCGCAAAGGATGTCCACTGGTCCGAGGGATTGAATAAACTCGTCTGATATACTTGTGATGTCATGCATTTCCACCTCCTCTCTAGTATCATGAATTGCCTTATAACTACGCCTAGCAAATTCATCAATTTCACAAAAGCCGATACAGTGATGGCCCGCTTGTTCCATACCTAAGCGAAAACCACCAATCCCGGCAAATAAATCTAAAAATGTCATAAATCACCTCATTCATTGCAAAGAAAAAAGCCAAGAACATTTTTTGCTCTTGGCTACTAGGCTATTCACTTTGTCACATTTTCTATCCAAATATAATTAATTTTTTTGCTAATTAAGCAAACTCATTCAATATTTTTGCTAAAGTTTCTTTGTCATGTACGCCAACAAGCTTGTCAACAACCCGACCGTCTTTTTTTATCATTAATGTTGGAATACTCATCACACCGAATTCACTAGCCGTAACTGGATTATCATCCACATTCAATTTAAAAATTGATACCTTATCACCCATCTCAGCTTCTAATTCATCCAAAATAGGAGCCTGCATTTTACATGGACCACACCATGGAGCCCAAAAATCGATTAATGCTAATCCCTGACTTGTTTCTTCTTTAAATTGTTGATCATTAATTTTTTTCATTTCTTCACCTATTCTATACATTTATTTTTGAGTTTTCTTCAATATATTTATATGCCTCTTGACCTGCAATACTTCCATCACCTACAGCTGTTGTAACTTGACGTAATACTTTTTCCCTCACATCTCCAATAGCATAAATACCAGGAATGGTAGTCCGCATTCTCTCATCCGTTCTGATCCATCCATTATCATTTACAATTTCTAAGCTTGTAAATGGTTGGGTAATAGGATCTAAACCGACATAAATAAATACTCCGTCAGCAGTAATTTCTTTCGACTGATCGTTTTTTGGATTTTTTAATTGAACTGAGGTCACTTTCATTTGGTTTCCCTTAATTTCCTCAATTACAGCATTCCATTCAAAAGAAATTTTTTCGTTATTAAAAGCACGTTCTTGAAGTATTTTTTGTGCCCTTAAGGTATCTCTTCGATGGACAATTGTTACCTTAGAGGCAAATTGTGTTAGGTAAATAGCTTCCTCCACCGCAGAGTCTCCACCACCAACTACTAATAGTTCTTTATTTCTAAAGAACGCGCCGTCACATACCGCACAATACGATACACCCATTCCTGAATAAGAATCTTCACCTTTTACTCCAAGCATTTTATGAACTGCGCCTGTGGCAATGATTATCGTTCTGGCTTGATACATTTCATTTAAGCCATTAATAATTTTTATACTGCCACCATTCTCAATTTTCTCAACAGTATCATGCTTTAACTCGACACCAAATTTTTCTGTACCAGCAAGCATCTTCATGGATAAATCTGGTCCTAGAATAGATTCAAATCCTGGATAGTTCTCAATCTCTGCAGTATTGTTCATTTGTCCTCCAGGAAGCCCCTTTTCTAACATCAACACTGAAAGATTTGAACGTGCTGCATATAAAGCAGCGGTCATACCTCCGGGTCCTGCCCCAATTATTACTACATCATAGATCATAGGTAACCTCCTTTAAAAATTTATCACTTTAGATTCTAATTTAATCATGATTTTTTGTTCCTACGTTACCACGATTACATCTAATTCCATTTACATTCCTCCACAATTTCTAATTCAAAACCTATTCAACTAACGAGTTGAATACTAACATAAATATATTTCTCTGGCAAAATATTTGTATCAAGAAAAAAACCGCCTAATTAATAGGCAGTTTCAATTTCTTTCTATCAATGAGAGATATGATGTAAATTCCAATCATTTACACTTTCGCTAAGTCGAACAGCCTGTCGACCATGTTTTTCTAAAATCGCAATTGCCTCTTTTGCCATCAAGCAATGCGGCCCACGGCAGTAAGCAACGATTTCTTTATCTTTCGGTAAGTGATTAATCATACTTTCCAACTCTTGCACAGGCATCGAAATAGCACCAGGAATATGGGCAGTTAAGTATTCCTCTGAAGGTCTTACATCAATCAGTACAACCTCTTTTGCCTGAATCTTTTCTTCTAAATCTTCAATCGTCAAAATGTAATCGTCTTCTTTAGGATTTTCAAAATTTTGCTTAATCACATTTCGCTTAACAAGCTGATCTTGGGCGGTTTCAAAAAAGAGCGTCAACATATTCTCAATGTTCACATCAAAAACTTGATAATAAATATAATTTTTATATTTTTGATTTTTAACTAAGTGAGCTTTCAAAAGGGTCTGTAAATGTTTGGAGACATTCGCAACAGATAAATCAGTATCTTTTGCAATATTCTCAACTGTTTTTGGAGATTGCATAAGAAGGCTCATGATTTCCAAACGATTTGAATTAGCTAAAGCTTTCCCCATCAAAGAATATTGTTCAAATAACTCTTTATTAGTGTGATTCATCTCAATTTTTCTCCTTTAAGATTTTCAATCTCTTCTACTAAAATAGTTCAATTAATAAGTTGAATAGTATCCATTTAATCACGTATTGTCAATTGCTTTGAGTTTTTTACTTTCAATACTGTTCTCCTGTTTGACATAAATTTATATCTTGTTTTCTAGAAATTCATGATATTTACCTTATCTCTAAAAATAGATTAAGAAAATAAAACAGATTAAATGTCGGTTTGTATTTTAGCGTTATTCTTTAGATTTAAGATTTACTTGTATTATGTCCTGAATGGCATCTAAAAAGTTATAACTCTTTGGAACTAAAGGAGTATAAAACTCACTAATCACACTCCCGCCTGTATCCACATAACCTCGTCCTTTGATGCGTTTCATAAAGAAGTTTTTTTCAACCTCACCAAACATCATGGAATACCCGAGTTCACTCATCCTTCCCAAGGCCACACGGAAGTTAAATTGATCCCGAATCCCATCTCCTAAATATTTCGCATCCGGTCTTTGACAAGCTAAAATCAGAAAGAAACCAGATTGACGACCTAACATCACGATTTGCTTGAGCTTATTCAAAATCACCGCACTTTCCTTCGTTGTTAACATCTCCATATAAGCCACGTATTCATCAAAGATTAAAAAGTTGGGCGGAAGTCCCAAATACGCATAATTCTCTCCTGTTTTGTAGTTTGGCATTTCTTTCATCGCCACACTACGAGCCATCATGCGTTCATAGAAATCCTCCACACAAGTAGAAATTTCATCTTTTTGGGAGTATACGTGAGTCATTACCGTGCTTAAATCGGCTAAGTCCGCATTTTTTGGGTCAAGAACAAATAGTTCTGCATCAGATTTCAGCAAAGCCTCGATAATGGTGAGTAAGAAATAGGTCTTCCCACCACCAGTGCCACCTGCGATTAACATATGAGGTAAGGAATCATACGCCCACACTTGATTTTTCATCAATCGCAAAGCTCCATTTTCTGCCACCACCTCCTCAATTCCAATTCGATTGGCAATCATATCGTAAAGCAAAGTATATTCCACATAAGAATCCTTGAGTTCCTTTTCCACTAGCTCACAATACAGCCCACTCTCCAACTTCTTTTCTAACTTTAAAAGCTGATCCTGATACTTTCCTAATGATATTTGGACACGAATGGAAATCAAGCCGTTCTCCATACGGTAATAGATTTTGGGGAAGTAACTGATGGTCTCCTTCGTTCGGCTCCTATCCAAATCTTTGAAAAAGCCTTCACTCTGGGTTTGTTTCACTTCGTACCAATGATTTTCCAGAATCATCCGGGCTAGCTTTTGTCGATGCCACAGACTTCGCCAGTGATCATGAAAAAAATGAATATAAAATAACATTAGACTTCCCGAAAGCGCCAGACTTCCAAGCAGACGGACTGAATCTTTCATAGCCCAAGTGATTTCAATAGTGGAAAGTGATAGCTTAGAAATATCTAGCTGCCTAAGCTCTTGAAAACAAAAGATGCTCATCCAGCCAATGAACAAAGCGATTAACCATCCAAGAACAAAGTGATAAATTAAGTGTTGATCGCTTGCTCGTATCCGATGTCCTTTGTACAATTTGATGTTTTCCACCTCCAATCGAAAAAAGCCCAACAGAAATTTCATTGGGCTAATTTCAACAAGTTATGCTAGTCATTTACTGCTATGGGGAGTTGCTTGGTTTCAACTAATTGCTTTAAAAAACTTTCAATGGCATCCGGCATTTCCACACCAATCTCTTCTAATACGGATTCGGCTTCCCGACACAAGCGTTCATCTACTTCCACAACCATGAAGAAAGAGCCTTCTTCATCTAACCAATCCAAGACATCGAACTCTTCTTCGTCTGGTTCAAGAAAATCTTGATGCATAATCAGAAATACTTTTTCGTTCACCGTCAGAGCTTTGTTCATTTGTTCTTCGGTTAGCTCTCCTTTGCCATATTGTTCCAGACAATCCATCATATGCTCAACATCAATTTTCATCCTCTTCACCTATTTCTTCCCTTCGTTTTGATTGGTAGAAGTTCCTTGATTTTGCGGGCGTTTCAGTACCAAATCATCCGCTTTAATGAACCAGTTGACGGTGGTCCCTTCTCGGAAAACATAATTGGCGACAGTATCCACAATTGGATTCACCAAATCGACTTCTGCATCATAGGCAAACTCACGTAATGGAACATTTGCTGGAATACTGACTTGAATCATTCGACCTTGAGCCGAGGATTTCAAATTATAAGTCCGTTCTTTGATCTCATTACTAATCGTTCCATCCTCATTTTGTTTGCGAACTTCCCGGCGCAATGCGGAAAACCGCAATTTCCCAAACGTTAATCCGGAATCTACAACAATACCTTCTGTTAATCTCATATTCTTTTCCTCCTATGCTTTCACTAAATCATCGACATGCAACACGTAATCGGTAAAACCACGGTTCTCGATTTCATAACCCTTGGCAACTAAGTGGGGATTGACAGCCTTCAATGGTTGATCTTGATCAAAATCCTTTTCCCCGGCTTCCGCTGCGACCACCACTTCAATATCATCGGCGCGTTGCTTACTGGAATATAAATGATAACTACGACCAATCACCGTAGTATACCGCCCATATCCTTCTGTTAGAATTTCGCCTTCACCGGCATAACTTATCTTTCCAAAGGTTTCGACCATATTTGGTACGACAAATTTTAATTCCATATTTTTTTCCTCTTTTCATTTTTAGTTTGGATACAAAAATAGCGCGACCACTTTTTTAGGAGGCGATCGCACACATTGGTTTTTACTATTTACTTGTTTCATCTCATCACCTTAGTTTCGGCGATTCCAGAAATAATACCCAGCAGTCGCAAAGATTAAGGTAAACCTAATGAATAGGAGAACGTTGGAATTTTTCTCCCCAGTTTGAGGGAATGTCTTTACTGTGGGACTAGATTCTTGAGAGTCACTTGGAACAGTTGGTGTTTCCGGTTGGTCTGGTGTACTAGGGGTTGTCGGAACTTCTTTTGGTGTTAAGGTTTGGGATTTTTCTTTCAGATCTTCATTGTGTTTGCCATTGATATTGCCATCTTTGTCGTAATTGATTTCCGCAAAGGTAAACTTAGTTCCTTCTGGATATTTGCTGGTATCGACTTTTTCTGCAAGCACGGTTTTGGTGAATTCTTTGTCATTCACTTCATAATCAATCTTGCCAGATTTCCAAATTTCTTTGTTTGTACCATCTGGTAATAAAGCATACAAAATGGTTTCAAAGGCTTCTTTTGAGCCATCCAGAACATCATGGGTAATGGACACATCGTCAAACATATCTACCACATCACCATGAGTAAAGGTCTGAGATCCGTCTTCTAAGTGCGCTTTTGTTTGGATGGAAACATGACGTTCCACTGTACAATTGACAGTTTGTGCTTGATTATTCAAACTAGCATCTTTTGCGACTGGCTCATCGCCCGCTTCAAAAGCTTCCTTGTTTTCATACACATAGTTGAATAAGACAATGGTTTTATCCAAAACTTGTTCGGCGGTTAATTTATGCAGAATTTCCCAAGTTCCTGTTTTCTCTTTGTTCGCCAAAGTTGCGGTTGCTTCGGCAATTACGACTGGTCTCGCTTGTTCATCTTTTTCTTGGTCAGCTTTTGTGGCTTCCACATCGATTGCTTGAGCCACCACATACCAATCGTCTTTGATTTCATGCAAGTTGTAACTCAATTTATCAACTAGCTCTGTAGAATCCAGAGTTGTCAATTCTTTGTTTCCGTCTTTCCAAGTCGCTAGAGAAGTTAAGCTGTCTTCTTCCTCAGGCAAATCATAAAGCATTAAACGGTTCAGACTAACAGAGAAATTCGTATTGGTTAGCTTCTCATAAGGTACTTTCACTGTTTTAATCGGCTGCTTTTGTCCTTTTTCGGTAATGGTAAAGACATATTCGATCTTAGCATAGTCTTCTTTATTTTCTTTGAAAGTAGAATGGATTTCTAGCGGTGTAATCTTTTGGAATCCTTCTGGTGCTTCTACTTCTTCTAGTAAATAATCCCCATAAGGCAGATTTTCAAATTTGCCATAACCATCAAAGCCTAGCTGTTCATTGTAAGCTGTGGTCGCTTCATCCTTAGCACCGGTAATTTCCTCGGTTCCTTCTAACGGTGTTACCTTAAAGGTTAAATCATTAAAGCCCGTTTCGGTAGTCCCGGCAGCAGATCCGGCAAACTTGAAGAAATCAAAGCCGAAGCGGATTACTTGTTCCTTTGCCGTAACATCTCGGGTAATCACGGCATTTTTTTCGTTATCATCCACTTTTTTGATGGAAACAGGGTACTTGTTTCCATCTAAGGCGTAGCCTTCTGGCGCTTTTGTTTCTTGCCAGTAATACTCATTAATTGCTAAGTGTTTAGCAGCAATTTGATTCTTTTCATCTAAAGTCAAAGTCACTGTTTCATCAGAAGCTTTCGTTCCTTTCACTAGTTCTGGTTTAAAAGCCTCACCCCATTTAACAGTTTGACCATCTTTTGCAGTAAAGAGAGTATATTCAGCTCCTTTAAACTCCGCTTTCCCTTGGGTTTCATTACCGGCATCTTTGTCTTCTTTTGTCAAAGTGGTTTCACCAGTGATTTCTTGATTTTGCCCTTTTATGTTACTGGTCACAAGGTCCACCGTCTGATTGGCATACTTCAATTCAACTTTTACGGGTTTGAAAGTATTCACGAAACCATTAGATGCTTTGGTTTCGGTCACGTAGTAAGTTCCCAATTCCAACGCATTGGCAATCTCTTTTGGTGTTTCCGCATGGCCTTTTTCGTCAGTTGTGATTTCTTGGACAATTTCACCAGTTGGGCTATCTTTCCGTATAGCAAAAGCATTGCCAGCTAGTGAGTAATTATCGTTCCAAAAATCACTACCTGTTTCAACTCCAGTTTTATCCAGAATAATCTGACCTTTTTCTCGCGTATTTTTTGAAGTCACGGAAATTATTTCGCCCGCTTTAATGGTGGCAGTCAGTGGTGTGGTATCAATCGTATAAGGCGCCGGCACCGATTTTTCAGTAATGGTTACTTTCGTGCCATGAGGAATCCTATCCAATATCGCAATTCCTTCTTTATCCGTAGTCACGTCTTTTTCAGGAAGTACCTTGCCGAAATCTAAATGAAAAACTGTCCCAGGTACCACGTCACCAGATTCTTTATCGATTTTTTTGATCTTCAAAGAGCCCTCAGTTTCCACGTCAATTTTGATAGTGTAGGTATTGGGCTTATCAATCGCCCCCGCCATCAAAGTTTGTTGGCCAGCCATTTTATAAGCTACCGGTGTTCCTGTATTAGCGGATTTCTTTAAGGTTAACACACCGCTTTCTTTTGAATTGGCATTCGGGGTAATCACTAATTGATTGCCATTCACCCGATAATCAATGTTTGCGGTATTTTCGATAACCTCATCAAACTCCGATAAATTCAAGCCATTCGTATCGGTTACAGTCGTTGATTGACCTAACACGGTTTTCACTGTGGAATTATGAAAGCTTGGTTTCTTCTGATAGTCGGCAATTGCTTGATTAATTTTTGCCTCAATAGCCGCAATATTTACTGCACTACCATCGGAACGTTTGATAGAGTGAAGTGTATAGCCATTGACTTCTTGCCAGATCATCTTTTGAGCAACAATATGAGTATCCACATCCGTACCCGCTTCTTTCCATAAAACCGAAACTAGTTTTGCTTTTTCTGACATATCCGGTAATGGATTTTTCTCATAACCTGGAGTGAATGCATTGTAAATTGGCACTCCTGGTTCAATACAGAAAATATCTTGTTTCACACCATTGTAAACTGCATAGTGCGGAACGGTGACTTCTGACATAGGACGCCCATCACTAAACGTCCCTTCGACAGCATACTGGTGAGCCAAATCCAATTCAACCGTCACTGTTTGTGGATGCGTAACTTCCTCCGCAAAAGCAATCGTTGGCCCAAGTGATCCACCGATTGTTTGACATAATAGGCCCAGTGTTGCAAGCAACCGCCAATTCTTAAATCTTGGCTTTTTCATAAAATAAATCTCCTTTCGTTTTTGGGTAATAAAAAAAGACGTCCAAATTTCAATTTTGAACGTCTGATTTAGAGTGCTACTATTTAGTTTTCTTTGTCTTGGATAGGTTGTTTCTCTGCTTATAGATTTTGATTCTTCGATAATCAAATCCTATCTCTGTCATTAATTCCTCCCAATTTTTGTTTGTTCTTTTCATGATTGTATCAACTGACGGTAGTTTTGGGGATTGAACTAATTTTCGAAACTTTGTCATTGATAAATCATCTTGTAAGTCCAAGCGGATTATTTCATTTTTTAGTTCTAACAGCAGTTCAAAATCAGTAAAACTAGGTTTCTCATTTTTCACTTTAAAAAGAGGCCGTATATCTCCTAACCGCTTTTTAACAGTGCTAAGTGAAGGAATGTCCTTCTCTACTGATTTTTTTTCGTACATTCGCTGAGAACTTATCTTCTCACACTTAATAAAAGATTCTACTATTTCCAATAATTCTTGTTCTGACATTCTAGACCATTTTCCATAATCAGTATTTTCTTTTCCTATACTAATCAATAAATTCTCCCATGATCCATATTTTTTGTTAATGAACCACATGCTTGGTGCAGAATTTGGATTTTCTGCTAGCTTTTTCTGGTATTGACGGCTAGATTTAATTCCGTGTTTTTCGATGAATTCATTAATTGTTAAAATCAGTTTTAAATCACTTTGATTTTTCCAAATGATACGTCCATCATTTTGCTTCACGATAAAAACTCCTAAAATTTATTTAGATAGAAGCCTATCACATCAACTTTTTAGTAGAAAAGCACATGTTTTGCCTTTTTTGCTAATAGCTGACCCTTTAAGAAACTCGGGTTCAAAAGTTGCTAAATTCGGTAAATGTTTTGGTATTTTTCGTATTATATTTGTCGTCAAGCTGACTACTAAATTTTGCCCTATTTTGACGACACTGATAGTCAATGTCGGACAATCTAGGACAATTCGGGGGAATATGAGTGAAAAATGGTCCAAAACAGCCAAAAATGGCTAAAAACTGTGATAGAGAAAAAAGAAAAAGCCCTTGATATACAAGGACTTTTCACAGATTTCAGATTTCCAAGGAAGTTTTCCGTGTTTATCTTCTGATTTCTTTGATACGAGCAGCTTTTCCGTGTAATGCACGTAGGTAGTACAATTTCGCACGACGTACTTTACCGTAGCGAACTACTTCGATTTTTGCAACACGTGGTGTGTGCAATGGGAATGTACGCTCAACGCCCACTCCGTTAGAAACTTTACGTACTGTATAAGTTTCGCTGATTCCAGCACCGCGGCGTTTAATAACAACACCTTCAAATAACTGGATACGTTCACGAGTACCTTCGACAACTTTTGCGTGAACACGCACAGTGTCACCAGGGCGGAACGCTGGGATGTCAGAACGTAATTGGTCTTTTGTTAATTCTTCGATTAATGGATTCATGGTTTTCTTCTCCTTATTCCAAATATTCTTATGAGCTTCTCTCACAGCGGAATATCGTAATAGTTAAGTGCTTGTGCACTCACCATAAAATACTAACATACTATCAATCTACTGTAAAGAAGATTTTAGAAAAAGTTACTTGGCTACATCTGCTGTTTTTTCTTGCTCTTCTTTCTTGATTTCTTCTAAAAATTTCGTCATTTGAGGCGTCCATTCAAGTGTTTCCAAGAGATCAGGTCGGCGTTGATAGGTTCTTCTTAGCGACTCTTTTAATTGCCATTCTTCAATCAATTTATGATTTCCATTTGTCAATACTTCTGGTACTTTCATCCCTTTATATTCTGCTGGACGAGTATATTGGGGATGTTCTAATAGACCAGTTGAATAAGAATCGGTTTGGGCAGAAGTCTGATTGCCTAACACATCTGGCAACAGCCGAACTGTTGCATCGATCATGACCATCGCACCTAATTCTCCCCCAGTAAGGACATAATCCCCTAAGGAAACTTCATCTGTCACTAATGTGCGGATACGTTCATCATACCCCTCGTAGTGACCACAAATGAATACCAGGTGTTCTTCTTGTGAAAATTCTTCTGCCATTTTCTGATCGAATCGTTTACCAGCTGGATCAAGAAGGATGACTCGTTTCTTGACATCAGGTGCAGCTTGTTCAATTGCTTGGATATTATCATAGATTGGCTGGACTTTAAGCAACATACCTGCTCCTCCGCCATATGGATAGTCGTCTACTGTCTGATGTTTATTATCTGAATAGTCGCGGAAGTTAGAGATATTGATGTCTAATAAACCTTTATCTACAGCCTTGCCGATGATGGATTCACCCATAGGACCTTCAAACATTCGTGGAAATAAAGTCAATACATCAATCTTCATCGTCAATCAGTCCTTCTGGGATTTCTACACGGATCACTCCAGCTTCTAAATCAACTTCTTTGACGACAGAAGCGATATATGGAAGCAAGATATCAGCCTTTTTCGGACGTTGAACGACCCAAACATCATTAGCGCCTGGTGACAAGATTTCTTTTACTTTACCTAGTTCCGTTCCATCTTCTTCCACCACACGCAGACCGATGATCTCGTGGTAATAGAATTCATTTTCAGCTAGATCTACAGAGTCGTCTTTTGACACTTTCAATATGCCATCCCGATATTTTTCCACATCGTTGATGGAAGGATGACCTTCAAAACTCAATAAGTCAAAATTTTTATGTTTACGATGACTTTTGACCGTTAATTCAATAGGTGCTTTTCCATCTTGGAATAATGTCAGCACCGTCCCTTTTTTGTAACGTTCTTCTGGGAAATCCGTTGTTGAGATCACACGGACTTCACCTTTGATACCTTGTGTGTTTACGATTTTTCCTACATTCAAGTATTCAGTCAACTTATATCCCCATTTCTTTTTTGTCTGTTTTATTTTAGCATGTGCGGAGAGGCAATTCTAGTTTTCTTTTAGGGTATTAAGCCAAATTTATTGCAAAAATGTGGCGTACTGTTTTTGATGACTTCTTATTTCTTGAAGCTCAGCACTTCTGTCATGGCTTCTTCATAGAAACTGCCATCTTCAATGCAGCCATAGGGTCTTGGCGAGTGATCGTATAGACATTTTTCGGTTCTTGCCAACTTACTTCTACGGCTCGATTCGTCGTATCTCCCATATCAATAGTTATCTTACCAAATTGTTCAGGTGCTGGCAGCCTGTTTTCTTCCAAATAGGCTACGATTTCTTTAGCTAACGGCAAGGGTTCTTGACCATCAATATTATTCCCACGGATCCGAATACGCCAATTTCCTTCTTGCCATTCAAGGTAGCTTGAACCTGCTGCTCCTTGCTGATACCCCGTGATTTGATGACCTAAATCCATTTTCTGCCCATTTGTATCGATCTCAAATGGCTGCAAGACTTGTATCGTTTCTTGACTAGAAGCAAATCCATATTGATAGAGATAAGTTGCAATAGGCGTTTCTTGATTCAATTCGTCAGCATTCAACCTGAGGGGACGATCTGATCCGTAATATAAAATAGAATAACCTTGCTTTGTTTGTGCCGCTGCGACATTGAGATAGCCAGAAGAAATCGGTACATCTAAAGGCATGGGCACGTTTGGTTGTTGTTCTTTCAATTGGTTTAAAGCAGTCTTTTCCTCATTACTTGAGGTAGCCCTTGTTTGTTCAGTAGATGAAGCCATTTTAGTACTACTTTTTTCTGTACTTGCAACAGTTTCAGATGTACTGCTTGATGGTTGCGTATTGTCTGATCTTTCAGTAATCAAACTGCAGGCGCTTAACAATAAGACAAACGGAATAAATAACATAGTATTTCTCATTATCTGCTCACTCCCTCCTATTATAAGGATACGTTTTCTTGCTTCTTTTGCCAAATAATCATTTCTTCAATTAATAAAAAAACAAAAAAGCTGTACTCGGAAATTCGAGTACAGCACGTTTATTTACTTTTCCTTATCATCGATGATATTCAAACGCACTTTTTTTGGTGCATTGATCCGAACACCGTAAACGATTGTGCGGATTGCTTTGGCAACACGCCCTTGTTTTCCGATGATACGGCCAATATCTTCAGGTGCCACTGTTAGGTTGTACTCGTAAAAATCTTTCGACTCTACGACATCTAACTTGACTTGATCAGGATAAGTGACTAGCGGACGAACGATTGTTAAGACTAAGTCGCTTAAATCTTTCATATCCGGTCACCTTATTTCTTTGAGAATTTAGCTTCGTGGTGTTTTTGCATAACGCCTTCTTTTGAAAGGATATTACGTACAGTGTCAGAAGGTTGTGCACCTTTTGATAACCAGTCAAGAACTAAGTCTTCTTTTAAAACTACTTCTGCAGGGTCTTTCAAAGGATTGTAAGTACCTACAGTTTCGATGAAACGTCCATCACGAGGAGAACGTGAATCAGCTACGACGATACGGTAAAAAGGACTCTTTTTAGAACCCATACGTTTTAAACGGATTTTAACTGCCATTATTTATTTCCACCTCCATTGTTTTATTCACAAGATGTAGTGTAACAGTTTTTTTTTACCCTGTAAAGCTTTTTTTCTTTACAGCTTGATTAAATTCGATTTTTTTAGGAAATAGCAGATTTTAGACTTCTTTTTTGTTAAAAACAAGCCACCCAGCTACGATGGATATGACGATAGAACAACATGACACTGCTAATGACTGAGTATAATCTGTAAGGTGGATTTCTTTCGTAAGATAATTTGAGGAAGAAATCAAATAAGTCGGTACATATTCTGCTACTTTAGAGAACAACCCAGCACCATAACTCAGAATGACCGTTCCCCCACTAGCCAACAGAACCGCATAATTGGAAGAAAGAAAAGCTGAATAAAATAAAATCAATGAATAAAGCCAACAGCCAAAAAAATAATAAGTAAAACTGATAAATAAAGGATGGGAGATAATCGACTGGTCCCAATAATAAATCGTGTATGCTAGCGTAATACTATAACAGCACCAATAGCTGACACTCCAAAATAGTATACCCATGATCCATTTCGACAGAAATATCTTCCATCGCTTCATCCCTTTTGTCAGCAAGTTGATGATTGTTCCGTTTTGGTATTCGCTTGTCAATATCCCGCTGAATAAAAGAAGAAAGAAAATCAACAGCATCGGAATATTTTTATAAAATTGTGTCCATGAAGTCGTTGCATCAACTATGATTTTCTGAACAGAAATCCCTGACTCTGCCAGAGTTGTTGACATAGCTTGCACTAAATAAGGAGTCAATTTAGCTAGCAATGGATTCATTATACCGAAAATCACTGTGAGCGCACTTAGCGTGATGATTTTTCCAGTACGCCAGTTTTCCTTTAGCTCCTTTTTGGCGAAGGCAATGAGTTGTCTCATGATTGAACGACCTCCAAAAAGAGTTTTTCTAGCGTAGGTTCTTCCATCTGGACTGATTGGACTGGCAATTGATATTTGGCTAGCAAATCCATAGCAAAAAGCATTTCTTCTTTACTTTTTTGTGGATAAGCTATACGCAATTCACTTCGGATCATCCCTCCAGGTAAAAGCTCTTCAAATTGTTCGCGCTCTTTTTTGGAAAAAAATACGATCTCAAACCCACTAGCATTTGTTTGCTTTTTCAATTCGTCCACTGATCCAGACAACACGATTTTTCCATTATCCAAAAAAGCAACTTTGTCACAGATACGCACCACATCAGATAAAATATGAGTTGAAAATAAAATCGTCGTTTGCTCTTTCACAGAGGATAAGATACCTAAGATTTCTTTTCGACCAACAGGATCAAGAGCAGAAGTTGGTTCATCGCAAATGAGTAATTTGGGCTCGTTCAACAAGGCTTGAGCAAGCCCTAAACGTTGTCGCATCCCTCTGGAAAATTTTTTGATCCGCTTCTTTTCATTCGACAGACCGACAAGTGACAACAGTTCATTGGTTTTTTCCTTTATCCGCTGTTTAGGCATTCCTGTGAGTTCGCCGCAAAAGATCAAATACTCGGAAGCGGTCATATAATCATAAAAAACCGGTACATCAGCTAAATAGCCGATTTCTTGATTGGTCGTTGTTTGTCCGTACTCTACTTCTTTTCCGTTCACTCGGATCGTTCCGCTGTCTTTTTTGATAAGACCTAAGATCAGTTTCATAGTTGTCGTTTTTCCAGCACCGTTTTTACCGATGAAACCAAAAATCGTCTGTTCTTCTACAGAAAAAGATAAATCATCCAGCAATTTGTTTGTACCAAAAGACTTTGAGACTTTTTCAAGTGTCAAGATAGCCACTACGCATCCTCCTTGCCAAAAATCAAATAAAGGACAGGACCGATGAACTGCATACCAACAATAACATTAATCACCCATATCATTCGATTTCCATGTTTATATGCAGAATGTGTAAAGATATGATGAAGTACATAAATAAGTAATCCAAACTGTACAATGATTAAAGGAATTAAAAACGGAAGAAATTCTTTGATGCTCATATTACTCGCCCGCCAATCGTTTTTTTAGTTTTACAATTTTTGATTTCTCAATTTGTTGAAAAATCGGATTTTCTAATGCACTCAATGCCCCTTCCCTAATGATTTTCGTGTCTCTTATTTGCTGTACCCCAAGATCTGCTCCTTCAAATATCTCATTTATCTCATCAAAATACCTATCACCATGAAGGATCCTGCCTTCCTCGCTTAAAAGTATAAGTGTCAAATCCATAAACTGTTTTAAACACTTTATTACTTGTTCTTCTTTTTCATGTTTCGCATAAGCACAGGCTGCAGCGTAAGAAAATTGAGCACAACTGTTGGGATGGACCGCCGTCAGGTTGAATGCTTGGATCACAGCATCTATTCTATTGACAGTTTCTTCTATAACCGGTAATTGAATGATTTGGATCAATAGATAATGAGTGGCTGAAGATACGAGATTGATTAAATGAGAAAACATGCTGAATTGAGTATAGCTTACCGCTTTTTTTGTTTGACCAGCGGCTCGGTACGCTTGGATAAGTAAGGTGTCGCTTTGCTGGGCAAAACGATAAGGGTCCGCTTTTTCTTCGATTTCAGATAAAGCTTCTTCTGGTTTGCCTAACTGGAGCATGACCGCTACTTTTAACAAAGAAGCATTATTGCATAGAGATAATTCTGTTGATTCTTCAACGATTTTCGTACATAACGCTTCTGCTTCAGACAGAATTGCTTGTTGTTCCTCCAGATCCTTTGTTAGCATAAAATGATTCAACCACAAAACGACTACTTGTAGAAGAAAAGGATAACATGAGTAATATTGTTTGACCGCTTTTCTACAGTCCTCCATCACATATTCAAAGGGCTCTTCAGAAAAAGCGGTGGTCCACTGCTGATAAAAGTGTCTGATTTTCTCTTTCGTCAATTGAGGATGATAGCCGAGCAGTTCATCAACAGACACATCAAAAAAACTGGCTAATTTAGGCAATATGAGTACATCAGGCATACTTTGGCCTGTCTCCCATTTGGAAACAGAAGCTTTTGTCACACCTATGAATTCAGCTAGAGTTTCTTGAGTCACGCCTTTTTTCTTTCGTAAATTTGCTACATTTTTCGATAATGATAATTCTTCCATCTTATCCCTCCTTTTTCTTCATTATATAGACTTTCTAAGAGGGTTGGCAATGGAGACTAACGATACTTCGCGATCATTTGTCAACTAAAACGAAACTTTTGCCAGTAAGTGTTTTTGTTTGCTCCAATTACTTATTTTTTGTAAGATTATTATAGATAGTTTGAAGGAGGAAAAATCGTATGACAAAAAAAATTGGATTTTTTATTGGTAGTTTAAGAAAAGATTCTTACAACAAAAAAGTAGCAGAAGCTTTTGCGAAATTGCTTCCTGAAGGGTACGAAAGTGTATTTGTAAAATTCGATGATCTGCCATTTTACAATGAGGATCTTGAAACCCCAGAAAAAGCTCCTGCTGAATGGACTCGTTTTCGTGAGGAGGTGAGCGGATTAGACGGTGTCGTTTTCGTTACTCCTGAATACAACCGCTCTGTGCCAGCAGTATTGAAAAATGCTTTAGATGTAGGCTCAAGACCTTATGGACACAGTGTTTGGGATCATAAACCAGGTTTAGTCGTTACTGCATCACCAGGTGGGATTGGCGGCTTTGGCGCAAACCACCATCTACGCCAATCACTTGTCTTTTTGAATGTGCCAACCTTGCAACAACCGGAAGCATATATCGGAAACGTTGCGAATCTAATTGATGAAAACGGCAATATCGTTGAAGGAACATTAAGTTTCTTCCAAACGATTTTAGATGCGTATCTAGATTTTTCTAACAAATTAGCAGAATAAAATCAGAACAATAATAAAAAAAGAGGCTGGGACAGAAGCGTTTAACTCCAAGAATAAGAAGGAATTCACGAAAATTGCTTTTCAAATTTTTGTGAATTTCAGCTTATTTCCGAAGGAGTTGCTTCTGCTTCCGCCGTTTATATGTGTTTAGAGCGTGAGACAAAAGTAAAGAACACTTTTGTCTCACGCTTCTTTTGTTTTATTTGCTTCTACTTTCGTACATAATGTAATTCGATAAATTCACCGAATCGTGTCGTATCTAGCAATTCAAAACGTGCTTCATAGGTTCCTTTTTGGAATAAAGGGATTCCGTCCCCTAATAATACAGGGGCAATCTGGATATACCATTCATCAATCACTTGATGTTCTACTAACGGTTTGATCAATCGACCGCCACCCACGACCCAGATATCTTTTCCTTCTGTCATTTGTAGATTTTTTAGAAAAGCAACAGGCTCTTCGTGTACGACCTCAGCATCTGGTAATTGTAATTGTGCATTGGTTGAAAAAACGAAATTCTTTTTCTCTGGATAAATTGCTTCGGTTTCTAAATATTTTTTTGCTTCTTGATAAGTTTTCCTGCCCATGATGGTCGTATCGATTGTTTCATAAAAATCTTCATAAGTGGTTTGCTCACCTGTCGGAGTGTCAAAAAGCCATTGAAGGTCATCCGTTTTCGTTGCCAAATAACCATCTAAACTTACAGCGCCATAAAATATGATTTTTCGCATGCTTTATTCGCCCTTTCTTTATTTTCTGCCGATACGTACGACCTCTTCTTTGCGGAAACAACTGTCAAGGTGATCATTGATGATCCCGACTGCTTCTAAAAAAGCATAGATTGTCGTACTGCCAATAAATTTAAATCCTCTTTTCTTTAGATCTTTTGCTAATTCATCTGAAAGAGGACTTATTGTCGGGACTTCTTCTTGTGAATGATAAGAAGAATCAACGATTTTTCCATTAGAAAACGACCAAAGATACTCAGAAAAACTGCCGAATTCTTCTTGAATCTTCAAGACTGCTTTAGCGTTTTGGACAGCTGATTCGATTTTTCTGCGATTCCGAATAATTCCTTTGTTTTCCATTAGTTCGCTCATTTTTGTTTCTCCATAATTTGCGACTTTTTGGATATCGAATTGATCATATGCTTCATCGAATGCGTCACTTTTATTTAAAATCGTCTGCCAGCTCAATCCTGCCTGATTGATGTCTAGCATCAATTTTCGGAACAGCTTTTGGTCATCATATTCAGGAACACCCCAGACAGTATCATGATATTGCCGCATACTTTCTGTTTGTTCACTCCACGGACATCTCATTTGTACCACCTCTTCGTTTAGAGTAATTGTATCAGTAAAGAATAAAAATTGCTGATAGAAAAGCTCCGGCAGTAGACATTTTCAGTCTGTACCGAAGCTGTTTTTTTCATCTTATTTCCGTTTTTTCTTTTTCTTCTTATTTTTCTTGATCATTCGATTCATCGCCATTTTGCCTAGTTTTCCTTTGACGCCTGAACCAAACATTTGGTCCATACCTGGGATGTTCATATCCCCTTTGGACATTTGTTGCATCATTTTTCTTGATTCCTTGAATTGCTTGATCATTCGGTTTACTTCAACCACACTGTTTCCAGAACCGGCAGCAATTCGGCGACGACGGCTTGGATTCAACAGATCAGGATTCGCCCTTTCTGCTGGCGTCATAGAATAAACCATCGCTTTTTTGCGTTCAACGTCTTTTGGATCTACCTTGACGTTTTCGATTCCAGGGACTTGATTCATTCCGGGGATCATTTTGATTAGATCTTCCAGTGGGCCCATCCCCATCACTTGATCGAGTTGCTCAATAAAGTCATTGAAATCAAATGAGTTTTCCCGCATCTTCTGTGCAAGTTCTTCCGCTTTTTTCTCATCATAGTCTTGCTGCGCTTTTTCGATCAGTGTCAGCATATCCCCCATACCAAGGATACGGCTAGCCATACGATCTGGGTGGAATACTTCTAAGTCAGTCAGTTTTTCACCAGAACCGATGAATTTGATTGGTGCGCCTGTCACTGAGCGGATCGATAAGGCTGCCCCGCCTCGAGTATCCCCATCAAGTTTAGTGATGACGACTCCAGTAATCCCTAATTGCTGATTGAAGCTGTCAGCTACATTGACGGCATCTTGACCAGTCATGGCATCAACAACTAGCAAGATCTCATTTGGTTGAGTCAATTCTTTGATTTGTTTCAACTCATCCATCAATGTTTCATCGATGTGCAGACGTCCTGCCGTATCGATCAATACATAGTCGTTTTTCTTTTCTCTTGCTAACTCCATCCCTTGACGAACGATTTCTACTGGGCTGACTTCTGTTCCCATGTCAAATACAGGAACATCTAGCTGTTGACCTAATACTTTCAATTGGTCGATCGCTGCTGGTCGATATACGTCCCCTGCGATTAGGAGCGGACGAGCATTTTCATTTTTCTTTAAATAATTCGCTAATTTACCGGTAAAAGTTGTTTTACCTGCCCCTTGTAGACCAGCCATCATGATAACAGTTGGTATTTTTGGTGATTTATTTAGCTCTGCTGTTTCAGAACCAAGTGTGATCGTTAATTCTTCATCAACGATTTTTACGATTTGTTGTGCAGGTGATAAACTTTCCAGCACTTCTGCCCCTACCGCACGTTCGCGTACGCGTTTAGTAAAGTCTTTGACTACTTGCAAGTTAACATCGGCTTCTAGTAAGGCAAGGCGGATTTCCCGCATCATTTCTTTTACGTCAGCTTCTGATACTTTCCCTTTTTTTCTTAGTTTTCCCATCGCCTGCTGGAGACGTTCAGTTAAGCTTTCAAATGCCATATTTTCTTCATTCCTTTTATTTATTCTTCGATTGCTTGAATTTGCTGTACATATTCAAGCAGTTTTTTATCTTCCGGATACTTATCTGTAATATATGCGGTCATCTTTTCCAATATCTGTTCTCGGACAATATAATCAGAGAAGAGATGGAGTTTTTTTTCATAATCCTCCAAGATCTTGCTTGTCCGCTTGATATTGTCATATACTGCTTGTCGACTTACTTCGTATTCTTCCGCGATCTCACCTAATGAAAAATCATCTGCATAATATAACTCCATGTAGTTCATTTGTTTTTCTGTCAATAAGGTCGAATAAAATTCAAAGAGCGCGTTCATTCGATTGGTCTTTTCGATTTCCATTCTGCTCACCTCTAGTTTTCAGCCATTCTTCATCAGAGAGCACAGTCATTTTTTGCTGAATAAAATAAGCAGTGGCCACTCCGGCGCCATTTTTTGTTATTCCGGAAAAGCTTCCATCATAAATCGAATGGGTCCCGCATGAAGGGCTTTTTTCCTTCATAATGACTAGATCAATGTGTTTTTCCTGCAATTTTTGATATGCTTTGATCGCGCCGTTTTTATACGCTTCCGTTACATCTTCGCCGCTTGTCGTCCATACTTTTGCTTGATCTTTCCACACATCGAACCCATTTCCACCAATGATTTCAGCAGGATCTCTAGGGATTGGCAATCCACCGATTACTTCTGGACAGACCATGACAGCTTCGCCAGTTTCAACTAGTTCCATCAATTCTGGTACTTCTTTTTTCTGTCCATCATAGCGACAGGCTAGACCGCCTAAACATGCACTGATTCCAATCATTGACTGCTCTTCCTTTCTATTCAGCAAAGTGCCTTCCTATTATACCATTTATTTCTTTTGTAAAATAGCCCCTTGTACTGATTCTATGCTAAAATATAAACAGAATGAAACCTATTTAAAGGAGATTTGAATGAAAAAAATACTAGTTGTTGATGATGAACCTTCTATTGTGACGCTCTTGACGTTCAATTTGGAAAAAGAAGGCTATAAGGTAACCAGTGCCGCAGATGGAGGCGAAGGATTAGAATTAGCATTAGAACAATCATTTGATTTCATCATTTTAGATGTGATGCTTCCAACAATGGATGGCATGGAGATCACTCAGCGGCTGCGTCAAGAAAAAAATGAAACACCGATTTTGATGCTGACGGCTAAAGATGATCAAGTGGATCGGATCATTGGTCTGGAGATAGGTGCTGACGACTATTTGACCAAACCATTTAGTCCACGTGAAGTATTAGCCCGTATGAAAGCCATATTCAGACGGATCGAACCTCGTAAGCAATCAAAAGATGAAGCTGAACCTGAATATCTATCGATTGGACAAATCACTGCTGATTTGACCAATTATCAAGTCACCGTAGACGATCATCTGATTGAACTCACACCGAAAGAATTTGAATTACTCGTTTATTTCATGAAACGAAAAGACCGTGTGATCGATCGCGACACATTGCTAGACCGCATTTGGAATTTTGACTTCGCAGGACAAAGCCGAATCGTAGATGTGCACGTTAGTCATTTGCGAGAAAAAATCGAGCGAGATCCAAAACATCCAAAGTACTTGGTGACTGTTAGAGGATTTGGCTATAAGTTTCAGGAACCAAAACGATGAAATGGAAAAAAGTTTATGAACGTCTCTTCTTTCTTATTCTTTTGATTAGTTTATTTTTTGGTGGTTGGCAATTGATCTCCCATTATTTCCAACAACAGATCGTCGAACAGCAAGAAAGCTACCTGACAAAAAAAGCACAACTACTGATCCGGCAATTAGATGTCGAAAACCTCCAAGCGGCGCAAAACAAAACTGCTTTGGAAGAATTCGTCCATCAGTCGAACGAACGGATCACTTTAATGGATACTACTGGAAAAATCTTATTTGACACAAACAATGAAACATTGAATGAACAGCGAAGTTCTCGTCCAGAAATAAAAGCTGTATTGAATGGTGGGAACCTAGGTAGCGCTTTGCGCAAAAGTACTACTTTGAATGAGGATCTTTTATACGTCGCATTACCAGTCAAAAAAGGAGGCCAGTTAGAAGCCATTTTACGTATCGCAGAACCGACAAGCGGATTTTTACCGAGAACGGAAAGTTTTCGCCGTTGGGTCTTTTTCTTCTTTCTGTCTTTCTTCCTTGTTCTTGCAGGAATGATCTATTACCTGATCTACCAAAAAAATCAGCCTTTGAAAACTGTCCTGCCTGTTCTTAGAAAAATGGTACAAAATCCAAACCAAGCAGAAGTAATCATGCAGACACCTGACCAATGGGAGGAATTGTATCAGACGATCAATGCGCTGAGCGAACAAATGAGTAAGATGTATCGAGCGTATACTACAACAGAAGAACAATTGTACACATTATTAAACGAACTGATGATAGGCGTATTCCTGATTGATGATGCTGATTCTCGTTTACTACTGCTTAATCCAAAGATGCAGTTGCATTTAAATGTGACCAGCTATGAACCTGAACAACGGTACACAGAAGTCATCCAAGAGCCAAAACTCATTCAGCTGATTCACCAAGTGACTCCTGAGCATCCGCTGATCCATCAGGAGATCACCATCACTGAAGGACGACAGACATTAGACTTGAGTTTGCGCTACTTTACTAATTCAGAAGGTACCGGACAGATTCTAGGGGTGGCGTATGACTTAACGAAAGTGCGACGTTTAGAAAAGCTACAAAAGGATTTCGTTGGCAACGTCTCTCACGAATTAAAAACTCCTGTGACTTCATTGATTGGTTTTACCGAGACTTTATTGGATGGTGCAAAATATGACCCGCAAACTCTGACTTCTTTTCTTGAGATCATGCAAAAAGATGCGATTCGGTTAGATAAATTGATTCGGGAAATCATCCAGCTGTCAAAAGACGGTGAGAATTCTTACGAAATCCAGACGATTTATACAGAACCTTATTTCCACCAAATCGTTCAAAATTATCAGCCAATCATCGAAAAGAAACGGTTGACGATTCGATTGATTGGAAAGAACGAACCATTTACTACTAAAACAGATATCCTTTATCCAATCCTCAAAAACCTGATTGAAAATGCTGTCCAATATTCAAAAAACGACAGCGAGATCATTATCCGTTATCAGGCAACAGATGAATTATCGTTTTCTGTCCAAGACTTTGGTATAGGTATCGACATTGAGGATCAGGAACGGATCTTTGAGCGTTTTTACCGTGTAGACAAGGCGCGAAGCCGGCATTCAGGTGGGACCGGACTAGGGTTAGCGATTGTAAAAGACTACGTGCAACTCCTTCATGGGACGATTACTGTAGACAGTCATCTTGGAACAGGCTCGACTTTCACCGTTACCATTCCGAAAAGCAATTAAATAAGGCCTGCTTGCAGCAATGTTTAGATGTCTAACGATCATCTACTACGCTGAAAAGCAGGCTTTTTATTAGCTAAAAACGCTGAGCCACATGTTATAAATCTTTGTCATGATGTGTAGCTGTCTTTTCTGACATCTTTACAATCAGCTCCTGGTTCATTTTCTGATAAGCATCTATAGCATAATCAGCAAAACTTTGTGTTTTTTGATTCAAATAATCCGTTAATTTTTCGGGATGATTTACTATTAATTCTCTTGCTTGTTGGTCTGTACTTGCTAACTCTTTCGATAGATGGTCTCGAACTTTTTGGCGAGTTGGTAAAGTAATATTTTTCTTGAAATCACTATAGTATGGCTTCGTCAAGATGTTCGTCAACCGATATGTCCAGTAAGCAGAAATATCATCTGGCATATCTGTTCCTTTTTGATAAGCTTCGGGTGTCTCGCTTATAGTGCTATAAAATGGTATATAATTGCTTGTATCAGGAATCCCCAACGCTAACCAATGGATACCACTGATTTCTTCTGGTACATTGTTTCTTATCTGTAGAATATGAGATTCCATCGTATTCGGCACAGAGATTGGACGATACTTATCTGGCTTTGTCCCTTCGATGGTATCATATTCAGTACCATTAAAGTGTAATGTCATGATATAAGCTGTTTCTGCAATTGAAATAGGTTTATCTGGTTTGATGAACATCTCAAATGAACGGTCTGTTATTTTTTGTTTCTTTGAAGGTGTCAGTTTTCTCTGTGCATCCCATATCCTAGGAAGATTGTATTTTTCATCCTTTGACTTATCTGCAAATATGTCTCTTAAAGAAATATCCCGTTTCGTATTTATCAGTTGATTCTTTTCTAAAAAAGAATCTAAATCTGCTGAACAAAGATAAGAATCTTTGTCCTTCAAATCAAATGAATCAATTGACAACATATTAGGAATAACTGCATAACAGTCATCTGGAACTTTGACAGCTGCCCACTGATGACCACTAAGTATCTCCATATACCAGATTTCATTTTTATCAGAGAAAATCACACCATTTGTCTCCGCAGCTCCTTGCTTAGCAACGATTTTTCCTAATCGTTCTACTCCTGCTCTTGCTGAATCAATATAAGGAAGGGTCACTGTCAACATAGAGTCTTCTGCGATACCATGCGCATTATATGGATCTTTTTTCAATATCTCTTCCTTTGTCGTAGCTGATTCAGTAGCGCTCATTGCAACGTTCTTGCTATTGATACCATCTTCTTCAAATAATCCTTCTGACGTATCCCATTCTGGGGTCGCTGTGTACTTCAGCTGTTCTTTCGGAAGATCAAGGGTAAATCCATTCCCTTTTGATACAAAATGTGAAGGATTCGTATTTTCTTTTCTGACAACAAAGTGTTTGGACCAAGCCGTGTTCAGATCTTCATTTCTAGCAATCATCGTTGATCCATCTACTGAAGCATTTTTTCCTACTAAAATCGTCGTACAAGCATCAATGGAAACGGATAAGAAAATCCCATACAGTACACCTAAAAATAAACTAAATTGAAGCAATCTTCTATTTTTCATTTGAAGCATCCCTCCTAATTTTATAAAAACGCTTTCAAAATGATTATAGGACACCTGAAGTAAAGATTTAATTGGTTTTCTATAAGTTCTAGATAAAAATTTGCTTTGTTTTTTATACAGAAAGAAGCTTAGAAAATACAATTTTTTGGTTAATGTATTTTTTAAGCTTCTTTTATCTTATTAGTCATTTATTTCTTTTGAATAATCGAAGGAACCGAGGCAATTTATTTATTATCTCCGGCTCTTTTTCATTTTTACGTTCAAACAAATATTCTACCAATGTAGTCAAATGCCTAAAAATCGAATCTGCCGAGAAAAATAGAATGCTCAACAACAAAAGCGATACAGCTGAGATACCGGTGATTGAAAAAAGTTTATGCAAAAAAACCACCGAAAAAAAGATACCGCTAGCACAGAAAAGAATGATCTGACTTCTGAATTTATTCAGCGGTGAACAGATTTTATAGAGAACGAGAAATCCTACTGCAATCAAAAGCATAGTAGATGCTGTAGAAACATCTGTTTTATTTAGATTCAAAGTCACCCCGCAGATCACCAACGCACCGACTACGATCATATCTGTCAGTCCACCTGGCACAGCCTTTTCCATCACATTCATGATGAATTTCCCTTTGATTCGCTTTTTGTTTTCTTCTAGAGCAAGCAAGAAAGATGGGAGTCCGATCGTAAACAAACTAATCAATGTGATCTGTGATGGTTCTAAAGGATAGGTCAAAGCAAAGATGACTGAAAACAGCGAAAGCAAAAAGGAAAAAATATTCTTCACTAAAAACAAGCTGGCTGATCGCTCAATATTGTTCACGACGCGCCGTCCTTCTGCAACAACTTCCGGCATGCGTGAAAAGTCAGAATCAAGCAAGACCACTTGTGAGGCCTGCATGGCGGCTTCATTGCCAGAAGCCATCGCTATACTGCAGTCTGCTTCTTTCATGGCTAGAATGTCATTCACGCCATCACCTGTCATAGCTACTGTATTGTTACGCTTTAGCAATTGAACGAAGATTTTCTTTTGTTCTGGCTTGACGCGTCCAAAAACTGTATATTTTTCGACAGCTGCTTCATATTCTTCTTCTGATAATTTAGACGCATCAATGTACTGATCAGCATGTGAAATCCCTGCTTGGACAGCTACATTAGATACGGTGAGCGGATTATCTCCAGAAATCACTTTGATGGCTACTTGCTGTTTTTTGAAGTAATCGAATGTGGCTCTTGCTTCTTTTCTGATAGGATTAGCGATCAGGATATAGCCTAATGGTGTGACTGCCTCCGTCAATACTGGTTCTTCAAGAATCCCATCGTACACACCAAAGACCAACACGCGATAGCCTTTTTCAGCAAAAGAAACAAACTCTTCCGCATATTCCGGCAACTGATCTCGCAAAACCATTTCGGGTGCTCCTAAAACATACACCTTGTCTTCCAACGCTACACTGCTGAATTTTTGGACAGAAGAAAAAGGAATGACCTGGTGATAGGATTGATCAGTGGTTTTTGTAAAGTATTCTTTGACGGCTTCCATTGTTGCATTGTCTCCTGCCATCGCTTTTGCATAGTCAGCAATGCGCTCTTCCAGTTGATCTGATTGGCTGATTATTTCTTGTTTTTTAGAGACAATCACTTTTTGGACAGACATTTTGTTTTCTGTGATCGTTCCTGTTTTATCTACACAAAGGACATTTACTCTTGCCAATGTCTCAATGCTTTTCATATTGTGTAAAAGAACTCTTTGCTTTGCTAGTTTAGTCGCACTTAATGCTAATGCGATCGTCGTTAGCAAGTACAGTCCTTCAGGTATCATACCGATCAATGCTGCTTCCATTGCGACGACACTTTCTTTCATCGTGTTTCCATTAAAAAAGTAACTTTGAGAAAAAAGCAGAATACCGATAGGAATAATGATGATCCCAATCCATTTGATCAATTGATTAAGAGAAGCAATCATCTCCGACTGTTCTCCTTCTCCCATTGTCTTGGCTTTGACTGTCAATTGGGAAATATACGAATCCGCTCCGACTTTGTCTAATCGGGCGTAAGCTTTTCCGGAAACAACGAAACTGCCGGACATCAATGGATCACCTATTTCTTTGGTTATCTCATCTGCTTCACCTGTTAATAAAGCCTCGTTGACTTGCAGTTTTCCTTCCACGACCTCTGCATCTGCTGGAATCTGATGTCCAGTCTCTAGAATAACAATGTCATCTAATACAAGGTTTTCTATAGCTACTGTTTGCTCTATCCCCTCTCTTATGACATTGACTTTTGCTGTATTCAATACATTCAATTCATCCAAGATTTTTTTGGATCGAATTTCCTGAAAGACAGCGATTCCTGTATTGGCTATGATAACTGGTAAAAAGGTCAAGTTTTTATAAGATTCTACTAGGCAAAGCAAAATGGCTAAGATAAGAAAGATCAAATTGAAATACGTAAAAATATTTTCCAATATAATTTGTTGGTTTGTTTTGAATGTGGGATCGACTGAATCGTTTGCTGCACCTTTTTCTATTCGTTCCTTGACTTGTTCTGCTGTCAATCCTTCTTTGTACGAGGGAAAAAGACGGATAACTTTGTCAGATGATTTTTGTGTTCTTTTCTTTTTTTTACTTCGATTTGTCCATTTATTCTTCATGTGGCTACCTCGATCAATTTCGTTTTCTGGATATTTACAAACTTCTCCTATCCAGTATAGAACAGATATGAAAAGTGTTCCTCTTATTAAGCTTGCATACACCTTTCATTCCTGTCATATAGCAAAAAAAGAGAGACGACAGTTCTATGTCGTCGTTCTTTTTCTCAATTATAGGAAAAATCTATATGCGGGGAAACATAGTTGATTTTTCCTTGATAGTCACGATAACTGTAGCATATTTATCTGCTAGTTATTTGATATTTCCTTCGTGGTCACGTTCTACTTTCATCATTGTGATTGGTAAATAGCCCAATTCTTTGACAGGTCCTTCTTGGATTTCTTCTGTCATCATGTAGTCTAAGAATTTTTGGACTTCAGGGGAAGGTTTTCCGTTCGTGTACATATGTTCATAGGACCAGATTTTCCAGCTGTTATCTGCTACATTCTCTTCTTTTGGTTCTACACCGTCGATACTTAGTGCTTGTGTGGAATCATCGAGATATGAGAAGGCTAAATAGCTGATTGCTCCTGGTGTTTGACTTACAAGCTGCCGAACAGTTCCTGATGAGTCTTGTTCTTGGGACTGTATAGGTGTGGCACCATCTAATCCCCATTTTTCAAATGTCGCACGGGTACCGCTGCCGTTTGCACGATTCACAACGTTGATCTTTTGATCTTTCCCGCCAACTTCATTCCAATTAGTGATTTTTCCTGTAAAGATATCAATCAATTCCTGTTTTGTGATATCTTTGACACCTGTATCTTTGTTGACGATGGGTGCCATCCCAACTACTGCTACTTTATGATCCACTAGTTTAGAGGCATCGATCCCGTCTCTTTCTTCTGCAAATACATCAGAGTTTCCGATAGTAACTGCTCCAGCTTCGACTTGGCTCAAACCAGTTCCGCTTCCTCCTCCTTGTACAGAGATTTGATAATTCGGATTTTCTTGTACAAAGCTTTCTTGCGCTGCATCGACCAAAGGCTGCAATGCTGTCGAACCTACCGCAACGATTTTTACTTGTTCATTTGAGTCACTTGAATTATTTTGTGTGGCAGAGCCATCTGTATTTCCTGATCCTGAGCCGCATCCGGCTAAAAGAATTCCCATCATACCTAGAGTAAACAATACTTTTTTCATTTTATTGCTCCTTTCTTATTTACAACTAAAGTTTATCAGTCGACTGTAAATCCCTCGTATGGTTGCTGTAAAAATATAGTTAAGTTATGTAAAAATCATGTAAACGTTTTTTAGAATCTTTACACGATAATAAAAAAGCATATGAGAAACAGGCGTTTTACGCCGCTCATATGCTTGTTACCGATGATCCACCATCAACGGTTATTTTTTATAGATACAGATCGTTCACTTTTTATCCGGATCTCTGTCCAGAAGTAAAAGAATGTCGCAAGAATAAATGAGACAATGACTAAATAGAAACACGGTTTAATGGTCAAGAAATACATGGAGGGATATGCTGAATCCTTCAGTCCGCTCTCGCTCAAACCATTAGGACCGATGATCATGCGAGGCAACAAGGAAAACATAGATGTGAATATGAGTAAACAAGAAAAATAAAGCAGCTGCCAATTATAATGATTGATCAGAGATTTTGGCAGTAATAGACCTACACTTATCACTAAGTAAAAAACAGTCAAAGCTGGAAAATTTCTAGAAACCACAAATCCACTTCCTTGGATCAGCCCTAATATCTCGGCCCCTTGCACAACAGCATTTACCCATGTAAAAGGTAGCAAAACGATAGGAAAAAACCAAAAAAATAAATAAAGCCGATCGATTACTGCTTTTCTTCTCATCAATGTTCCCCCAAACCAATTTTTCTTTCATCATACTATACAATTTTCTATCTAAAAAAATTAGGGGGAAAAACTTTTTTTTTAGAGATAATGGCATGAGAGTTTATTCATTTAATCTAGAAATAATGAAAAAGTAATTGATTATTATATGATTCAATTTACAATAAAACTAACAAAATAATAACACTTGTTAGGTGGTGACAAAATATGATAAAAACGTGTTGGAAGAATCTTCCATTGCTTTTATCTTTTGTTCCTTATGTGCATTTCGCTTTACTGCTTGATTTCCATTATCATTCCGTAAGCGGATTCATCACGTTGATATTTTTATCTCTTTTTGCTGGGTATTATTTCCAAAAAAGCAGGCGTATTTTATCTTTATTTATCGCCAATATTATATCTACTGTCACTTCCTATTTGTTTTGCGTCAATTTTGCTGAATGGCGGTACTTTTATCATCCTTTAAAACCGACCCAACTGATTTTGATTCTAGCTGGCATTTACTTAATTCCACAAATCCTTGGATCGTTATGGGCGGTAGCCTTATCTTATAAAAAAGCACGGCATCCCTAAAAAAACAAACCCTATATGTACAAAGAGAAGCTGTTTTTCTTCTTTTTGTACATATAGGGTTTTCTTATAATTCATGTAGAAAAATTTTTTTGATAATGATCTTATCCATCAATTGGGACTGACTGTTTTGCTCCCCTATGATTTCAGCGATGATGGTCCGATTTTGCGGTTTTCTTCTTAGCTGGTAATTGATTTTCCCGGTTTTCATCAATTCGCTGAGCATATCCACGACCCCGCCAAATCCGGTTTTTTTCGTAATAAAACCAAGTGCGACCATTCGTTCATCTAGATTTTTTGCTGTAATCGTCACACCCGTAATAAGCGAATGCTGTAATGTTTGAGCCAACTCTTCCATCCCTTCAGCATTGGATACGATGGAAGCTGTTTTATTGACAGATTCTTCATGTATTTCTTTTTCCTTTGGTTCTTTCAGTTCCTCTTTCACTGTTTGACGAAGGACATCTAGTTCTTGCAAGAGCGTTTCGTATTGTTCTTGGGTCAGCATCACACCAGCTACTTTTTCCCGATTAAATATATATACGCCAGTTCCCGCGTCTCGCGCTTGAGCAAATACATCCATCGGCGATCGTTTCACTTCTGTGATCGAAGATGTGGGAACTTCTAATTTCTTTAATTCCAATGGATTTCCTCCTTTACTAATCGCTTTTTATTATAGCATAGACTGACTTGTTTTGATCTGTTTTCCAAAGGTTTTATCAGTTTTTCCCTAACCAGTAATTGATATCCGTAAGTAGTCTTTCAATACCAAATGAAGGATGGTACAGATACGTTTTTTGATCTTCATTATGGTCTAATGGAAAAAAATGATCCGTAATCACTAGATCTGCATAACGAGGTGGCTTATTTCGAGTGCAAACATGGATCGAGATCCGTTTTCGATGTCTTAGGGTTTTGTTCAGTACCCCGGCAAGTCTTCTTGCTTCCTGATGTTCATAACGAAAAAAAAAGACGATTTTCACTTCAGGAGGATGGACATCTAAATACCCCCGTTCTTGGAGTGTCTTAAGTAAAAGCATTCCCCATTCAACTGCGGGGTGTGCAAGTGCTTGTTGGATTGCTAGACGAAATTGATAGAGTTTATCTTTGGAATTAGGAAACTTTTCTAATGTTTCCTGATAATAACGAACTTCTTCTTCCACCAGTCGGTCATGGATACCAATCACATAACGAAGCCATTCTTGGTAAAGTACTTTTGTCAGTTTTGACTTATTTCCACTTTCAAACTCACTATTCAGCCAAAACAGCGAGTCAAGCTTTTCAGTTACGATCGTCAATTTCCGATAGTCTTGTGTCTCTTCTATCCGTTCCCACCGTTTTTCAGTAATCTGATTACAGCTCAAGCGCAAAATCGCTAGATAATTTTTTTCTTTTATTGGCAAAATCTGCTCTTCTCTAAAAAGCAATTCTGGAAACAACTCAAAGAAAAGGGTTCGACTGTCTCCTAAAATCTCGATTTCTGCCGGATCCTTTCGTTGCTTCAATAATTGGATGAATGTCTCTGAAAAGGATTGCTCTCCATCGTCTGCAAAAAAATGGGAGAAATCTTTCAAGAAACAAAATAGCAGGTACCGTATTTTTCTTTCTGAACCAAAGATCCGCGCTTTTTTATAAGAAAATGAAAGGTGATACTCACCAAACCATTTTCTCAACCGCTCTTGTGTCGAACGATCATACTCCTGTTCATAAGGTTCATTCAACAGCAGATTTTTCAGTAGACAAAAAGGTGGTGATTGGATCAGAAAAACAAAAAGGAGGTAAGGTTCGCTATATCCTTGATCATAAACTAACTGAACGGTTTTCTTATGAAGAATCAGTTGGATTGGACAGTCGCTTTCTGCCAAACGTTTTAGATGCCGATCAACTGTTTTGACATCGATTTTCAGTTCTTCAGCTAAATCCGTTTTTCGCCAGATCAGATCTTTCATTAGGTTGATTAGTGAAAATAAATTCTGTGCATTTTTTGATAATAGTTTTTGCCATCTCATTGATCATCTCTCACCTAGTTTCTAAACATATTGTTTGATCAGAAAGGGCTCTTTTCTAAAAAGATAAAAAGTCCCTTTCTATTTACTTAATTACGCAAATTTCTCTCATTATTTTTTATTTTACTTAATTTAATTGTATTCTCATTTTAAAACGAATGTACTTTAAAAAAACATAATAAAATCACTTTGCTTGTAGGATGTATCCCCTTCCATTACAATTAAAATAAATAGTGATTTCATGAGAAGGTGATGTGAAAATGGAAGCTAAAATCGAAGAATCCAAACAAAAAATCGATCAGTTGATACAAGAATTAGAAAAAGCGGTCATCGGTAAACGTTCCACTATCCAATTGATGATTGTTGCCCTGCTAGCAGGTGGTCATGTCTTGTTCGAAGATATTCCCGGTGTAGGTAAAACATTACTAGTCAAAGCACTAGCAAAGGCTGTGCAAGGAACCTTTAGCAGAGTCCAATGCACACCCGATCTTCTTCCTAGTGATATTTTAGGCTTTTCTGTCTATAACTCACAATCAAAAGAGTTTGAATTTCGTCCGGGGCCAATCTTTACAACGATCTTGTTAGCAGATGAAATCAATCGTACGACTCCTCGCACTCAGTCAGCACTTTTAGAAGCAATGGCAGAGAATCATGCAACGATCGACAACAATACATACCCCCTAGACAATCATTTTTTTGTCTTAGCTACACAAAATCCAATCGAGTATGAAGGAACATATCCTTTGCCGGAAGCACAGCTCGATCGTTTTTTATTCCGACTACAAATTGGTTATCCTTCTTTTGACGACGAACTTCTGCTACTTTTGGATAAATTTGAAAAAGTGTTGAATAATTTGAAGGTCGTCTTGAACAGTCAAGAAATAGAAGAAATAAAAACAAGTGTGGCGAATGTCTTTGTCAGTCCAGAAGTGGCATCTTATGCCTTGCAGTTAGTATCCGCAACAAGAACCCACTCTGCTATCCAGCTTGGCATCAGTCCACGAGGAAGCCTTGCCTTTATTCAGGCAGCAAAAGCCTATGCGTTGATCCATGGGAGAAATTATGTCACGCCCAAAGATTTGCAGGAGTTAGTTCCTTTCGTTTTTTCTCACCGCTTGATTTTTTACGATCGTTCATTGAAGGAAGACGAAAAGACACAAATGATCCATACCCTTGTTGCACAAATCCCAATTCCCGTGAGGTAGATAATGGAAAAAGCCAAAGATTATTTCATTAATTTTGTGTTATTTCTGATATATTTCGTCATTGTCTTTTTTGCTCTTGTATTCAACAATTCTTTAGGGTGGTTCTTATTGGCCTTTTTTACTCTTTATGTATCATGGAGTGTGTTTTCATTAAGCACCTTTCTAAAGAAACTTTCTGTTACTTGCACAGTCCAGCCAGTCGTTTATCGTAAAAAAAGTATACAGGTTATTTTTTCTATAGCCAAAAAGAGAGCTTTTTCTTTCCCTCTCCCTCGTTTACAGATCGTCTTTCCAGAGATCTTTACAGAAAAAAAACAAGAAATATTGATCCTTACAAATAAACCGCAAGAAGTCCAAGTACTTTGGCAACCAAAAGAGAGAGGGTTCCATGAAGCATTAACCGTCATTTTTACAGCCTATGATAGTCTAGGACTTTTTAGAAAAAGGACAAGAAGAGAGCTTTCTTTTCCTGTGACTGTTCTTCCAGCTTTTCATAAGACTCAAGCAGAAACATTGCAGAGAGTTCTGGAAAAAAACAACAGCTGAACGCGTATCAAAAAGGTCTTGATTTTCGAGAACATCGCTCTTATCGCCCCGGCGATTCTTTTAACCGAATCGATTGGAAATTGTCTGCTCATAGTCAAGAGTGGTTATACCGCGAATACGAGTATCAAGAAGAAGAATATTCTCCGCTTCTTTGCTTTTGGGGTTCACCTAGCTTGAAATTTGACCATCTGCTAGATTTGTATTTTTCTTTATGGCATCTGAGAAAAGAAAAGCAGCCGGAACTTCTGATATTAGGCGACCGTACCTTTCATGGCAAAGATCCTGGATATACCTATTTTGCTTCTTTGAACGCTGGAGATGAGAAAACTTTTTTGGCACACTTGAAAAAACAGGCAAAAAAACAAATCGTCCTCTTTATTCCTGCGCATTCTCCTGAAGTCTCAGAAGCTGTCGAAACATTGTCGAAAGATCGGACGGTCTATCTTGTTTATTTCGCAGAAAAACAAATCATGATCCAAGAAAAAGACAAGGTATGTTCATTGCCAGGAGGTGAATGGATTGACGATTAAATGGGAAAAATACCTGCGCGGCGTTTACTCCTTTATGATACTAAGTGTAGGTGCTCCGATATTTGTAGCAGCTAATCAATTGCAAAACAGCTCCCCTCTTATCCTAACTATTGGTATCCTATGTCTTATTGTCTGCTGTATTTCTAAAAAATGGGTACGATTGCTACTTTCTTTGCCAGTAATGATTGGCTGTTTGTTTGCCTATTTTCCTTCAAAGACATTTTCTTTATTATGGGTCGTACAGTTTTTTTCGTCAGTTACAGAGGAATTCTTCCATCTATCCCAAGGTAAACTTCATTATTTACCAGAAAAGACAGCTTTTTTTCTCATATTGTTGTTGATCTATTTATTTATTACTTTGACCGTGGATTACGACTATTGGTATGCACCCTTTCTTGCGTTGATGGCTTACTTCATGATGCTTACCGTTTTTCGGGAAAAAGAACTATTGTACGAAATGATTGCGGTAGTAGCTGTTTTATGCGTATATTTGGCAGCAAGGCAATTTTTCGCCATCCGATTGTTGTCGGGAAACGCTCGATTCCAGTCGTTTACTACGATCCTGCTTATTTGTTTGTTCACTTTCAGCGCCATCTTGCCTTTATATCTCCCAAAAGTACACCAATCTCTTGAGGAAACGAGTGAACCGATCCGAGAATATCTTAATGATGAAGGGCTTTATGATACACTCCATGAGTACCAATTAACCGGAAGTGCCAGAACGGGTTTCAGTGAAAATGATGAACAACTTGGTGGTCCATTGTATGATAATGGTGAAGTTGTTTTTACAGCGAACCAGAAAGTAAACGGCTATTGGAAGATAGAAAATAAGAATCATTACACCGGTTCTGGATGGGTAGAAGATCCGGATGCACCCATCCAACCAATCCAAGAATTTCCTGTTGATATCACAAGCTACCAAACAGTTATGGAAGAAAAAGAAAACATTACATTGACGCTAAAAAACCAAGCTTTCTTACCTTATCCTTATGGAAATACTACCTTGACTGATTTTTCATTAGCCAGTGGACAAACGCTTTACTATTTGCCTGAAAGCCAACGATTCATCCCTGTCCCGAATGAATCGACGCGATTGGCGTCCTTACAAACAGAAAGATTAGCTTTTACGAGAGAAGAATTAAAAAGCAGTCAGTTAGCGGCCGATGATTTAGAAAATCAACAGACAAATCTTCAGTTGCCGAAAGGGTTGCCTCAACGGATTGAGGACTTGGCGATCGAATTGACCAAAAATGAAGCAACTTTAATTCGTAAAGTCGAAGCTGTCGAACAGTATTTGAAAACAAGCGGGAGTTTTCGCTATTCCAAAACGGATACCGGACATACGCCTAAAGAACGCGATTATGTAGATTATTTCCTCTTCGATTCAAAAGTCGGCTATTGTGACAACTTTTCAACTTCTATGGTCGTCCTTCTTCGCACACTAGGCATCCCTGCTCGGTGGACAAAAGGTTTTACGGATGGGATTAGAACAGGTACAGATGAGCAAAGAAATGAGGAATACAGCATTCTCAATAGTCATGCTCATTCTTGGCCAGAGGTGTACTTTCCTGGGTTTGGCCGGCTTCCATTTGAACCAACCCCTTCATTTGCCAATCCAACTGTTTCACAACCAGCCGCTGAAACAACAGAAACCGTCCAATCTGCTGAAGAACAACCAAAAGAAAGCGAAAATATAGCAGAAACTATTACCAGTGAGAGACCTGCGACTATTTCGTCAGATAACACGACGCTCACACCGTCTTATAAAATCGTCTTATTCAGCCTTGGGGTGTGTTTATCCGTCTTGTTGTTCTTTCTATTGTTATTTAGAAAATCTCTGCGCTGGACAAGTTATCTTATCTATCTTCATTTTTTTGCTTCTACTAATGCGGTTGCGTATCAAAAACTTCTCCACCATTTGGAAACACTGGTACCGCGCACCCTCGCAGAATCTTTGCAGGCATACAGCCAACGAATAGAACAAACATTCAATCTAGATCAACGTTTCATTCGATTAACTGCTCAATATGAAGCTGAAATATATGGGCGACAAGCAAATCCGGTAAAATTCGATAAAAAAACCTATTTAGAACTAACGCATATAATAAGAAAAATGGTATACAAAAAGGTTATGACAAAAGGGAGCAGCTTCAAAAAATAAGATAAAATTCCTGGAGAATCTACTTCTGGAATGCCGAGAACCAGCTGATTGAGCATCGATTATTCGTAAAAAAAGGTTGTGACACGTTTTTTGTCACAACCTTTTTTCATTATTATTTGATTTTCAATGTCAAAGCATTCAGCGCTACGACTACCGTACTTAACGACATCAAGACAGCACCAACTGCTGGACTTAATAGGATACCAATTGGTGCAAGTATTCCGGCTGCTAGTGGGATTGCGAGAATATTGTACCCTGCTCCCCACCAGAGGTTCTGGATCATTTTCTTTCGCGTTTGCTTAGCTAAATCAAGGAAATGCAAAATATCTTTTGGATCGCTGTTTGTCAAGACGACATCCGCAGAATCGATCGCGATATCTGTTCCTGCACCTATTGCCATCCCAATAGAAGCACGGGCTAAACTTGGCGCATCATTGATCCCATCACCCACCATGATTACTTTTTTCCCTTGGTCAAGATATTTCTGGACAACAGCTTCTTTATCATCTGGTAATAAACCGCCGTAATATTCTTCGATTCCTAAATAATCTGCTACTGCTTGAGCAGCATTTTTATTGTCGCCAGTAAGCATGACTGGAGTGATTTTTCTTTCCTTCAATGTTCGGATAAACTCTTTTGCTTCTGTTTTTACTACGTCACCTAAAGCAACGATTGCAGCTAGATGATTTTCTAAAATCAGGAAGCTGATGGTATTCCCTTGTTCTTGGTAAGGTTTCAATAATGCTTGTTCTACGTTTAATCCGAGACGCTCAACTTCTTTTTCATTAACTATTTTCACTTGTTGGTTTTTGACTGTTGCCTCTAGCCCAACTCCTGAAAGATTTTTTAGATTTTCGGCTTGATAAGGCTTGATTTCATGTTCTTTCAAATAATTCATAATGCCAACAGCCAATGGATGATTGGCATTCGCTTCCAATGCTCCTAAATATTGAAGGATTTCATTTTTATTGAACGCATCATCAAGAACTTCGACACCCGTTACCGTAAATTTTCCTTCTGTCAGTGTCCCGGTTTTGTCCAGCATGATCACATCTAGATCATTGGCTTGCTCTAGTGCGTTGCGGTTTTTCAAAAGCAATCCGTTTTTAGCGGCGATCGATGTGGAACGAGCAACAACTAATGGGATAGCTAAACCTAGAGCATGGGGACAGGCGATGATAAAGACAGTGACCATACGTTCCAATGCATTAGGAAGATCTGTCAAGAACAGCCATGCGATAAATGCCAAGATACCGACAATTAAGGCAACATAAAACAGCCATTTTGCCACTTTGTCTGATAATGACTCTAGCTTGGATTTTTCTCCTTGTGCTTTTCGCACCATTTCCATAACCTTCGCTAGATACCCATTTTCACCAGTTCCAGTTACTTCGATTTCGATCGTTCCATCCCCATTGATAGAACCGCCGATTACTTTGTCATTGGCTCGTTTTTTGATTCCTTTTGATTCGCCAGTCACAGCTGATTCGTCAACGATTGTTTCACCTTTCAAGATAACACCATCTGTTGGCATTTTGTCACCGGAACGGACGATCAAATGATCGCCTTCCTTTACTTCTTTTAGTGAGACTGTCTCTTCTTTTCCTTCTTTCGTCAAGCGTTTCACTGATTCTGGCAGTAATTCTGCTAGTTTTTGTAAAGCATTGCTGGCATTCGAAACAGCGTTCATTTCGATCCAGTGACCTAGCAACATAATGACGATCAATGTAGCTAATTCCCAGAAGAAATCCATGACGTGCGTATGAGGATTGATCAGATTCGCGATAAACGAATAGACACTATAAATATATGCAACTGTAATCCCCATCGCGATCAGCGTCATCATAGCAGGACTTTTTTGTTTCAATTCCATTTTTGCTCCGCTTAAAAATGGCTGTCCGCCATAGATAAATAGTATAGTTGCTAAGATCAGTACGAGCCAATCCGAACCAGGAAATGTTATTTGGAAGGGAAATTCCATTCCCATCATCGGTGAAAAAAGAATGACTGGGATAGCTAGGATAAGCGATAGCCAAAATTTTTGTTTGAAATTCCCCATGTGCATGGAATGATCCATACCGCCATGTTCGTGATCCATGTGCATCGAATGGTCCATACCGCCATGTTCGTGATCCATGTGCATCGAATGGTCCATTTCTTTGCTGTCCGCTATATCTCCATGGTTATGTCCCATATGCATTGAATGGTCCATCTGGCTATGGTCATGCTTCATCTCCATCTGTTTTTCGTTTGAATGAGCACTTTCTTTGTTTCCTGCTTCTTTTTTATGCTCCTGTTTTTTCTCCATATCGTTCCCGTTCATTTTTACTCCATCCCTTCTCTTACTTTTTCATGTGCCGATTTAAGCTCAGGGAGTTCAACAATACACTGACGGAACTAAACGCCATCGCTCCTCCTGCAATGATTGGATTCAAAAAGCCTAATGCAGCAAAAGGAATGCCAATCGTATTATAGACAAAAGCCCAGAAAAGATTTTGTTTGATTTTTCTCAATGTCATTCTAGACAACTCGATTGTTTGAGCAATGGACGCCAAACTACTATTCATCAGCGTTACATCTGCTGTTTCCATCGCGATGTCCGTTCCACTTCCCATTGCCATACCAACATCAGCTAATGCGAGAGCTGGCGCATCATTGATTCCATCACCTGCCATACCGACTTTTTTGCCATCTTTCTGCAGTTTTTCCACATAGGCTGCTTTATCCTCTGGAAGTACTTCGGCAAAGATGTGCATTGGATCAATACCCACTTGTTTACCGATCGTTTCGGCTGCCAGTTTGTTGTCTCCTGTCAGCATAAAGACATCTAATCCTTTATCCTGTAACTGCTTGATTGCTTGTTTGGCTTCTTGTTTGATTTGATCTGCCACGGCAATCAGCCCGATCACTTGCTTTTCATCAGCTAAAAACATGACTGTTTTTCCCTGCTGTTCTAATTCTAACGCGTGTTCTTGGTATTCATCAAATGATAGGTTCAATTCAATTAATCGTTTACGTGTACCCGCAAAATAGCGTACTCCGTTAATCGTACCGCTGATTCCAGCACCTGGATGAGCTGTAAAATCAATCATATCGTATGTTGCTGCTTCTTGCAGTTTTCCGTATTCCACGATTGCTTTACCTAGTGGATGTTCAGAAGCTTGTTCTAAAGTATAAAAAATAGATAGGACTTCTTTAGAACCGACTAGATCTGTAACTTTGGGCTTTCCTTCTGTAATCGTTCCAGTTTTATCCAAAACAATGCTGTCTAAGTGAGCAGCTGCTTCTAATGCTTCTCCGCCTTTAATTAAGATTCCGTTTCGTGCGCCAACACCCGTTCCTACCATGATAGCTGTTGGAGTTGCTAAACCTAATGCACATGGACACGCAATGACTAATACAGAGACACTATGGATCAATGCAAGTTGCCAATCACCCGTGATCAATCCTGTCGCCACTAGCGTGATGAATGCAATGACTAAAACGATCGGAACAAAAATTCCTGAGATTCGATCCGCGATTTTTTGAATTGGTGCTTTGCTTCCTTGAGCGTCTTCCACCATTTGGATGATTTGAGCTAAAACTGTCTGCTTATCAACTTGTGTGACTGCCATATGAAGCAGACCATTCGTATTGATTGTTCCGCCAAAGAGTGTGTCATCTGGATTCTTTTCTACAGGAAGACTTTCGCCAGTAAGCATACTTTCATCGATCGCACTACTTCCTGAAATGATTCGACCATCTGCTGGGATCTGCTCACCAGGACGGATGACTAGCTGATCGCCAACGACGACTTCTTCAATCGCTAACGTTTCTTCTTTACCGTTTCTTATTACTTGAGCTGTTTTTGTTTGAAGAGACATCAATTGTTTGATTGCATTACCTGTTTTCGTTTTTGCTGTATGTTCCAAATATTTGCCGAGCAAAATCAACGTGATGATCATACTGCTGCTTTCAAAATAAAGATCTTGGGGATGTCCACGGAAAAATCCGTTGTAAATGCTCAATGCAAAAGCAGCTGATGTTCCGATTGCTACCAGTACATCCATATTTGGTGCTTTCGTCTTGATTGCATGATATGCCCCTTTATAAAAACGAGCACCAACATAAAATTGGACAGGTGTAGACAGAACTAACTGAACGATTGGCAGATGAAAAAAGTGAACAATTGCCGCATGGCTCCCCAACATCATGGCAATCATTGACAGCATCAATGGCAAAGTCAAAATCGTACTCAATACAAGATCGAATAGCATTTTTTTCAAATATGCTTGCTTTTCTTCCGCAATTTTTTGTTTATGGGCTTCATCGTACAAAATCGCACCATAGCCGATATTCTCTACGCTTTGGATTAATTTTTCAGTGGTCGTCCCTTCATATTTGACACTTGCTTTTTCAGTGGCCAAGTTGACTGTGGCATTGACAACACCAGGTTGTCCGTTCAGCTCTTTTTCGATCCTAGCAGAACAATTTGCACAAGTCATACCTGTAATGACGAATGTGTCCATTTTGGTTTCTGCTGCTGCCATCAAATCACCTCTGCTTTATATCCCAATCCATTGATTGCTTGACAGATCTTTTCGGATTGGACTTTTGTTTCATCAAACTTGACTGTACCGTTTGCTTTTTTCAAGTTCACTTTTACTTTCTGTACGCCGTCAAGTGCGCTTACCGCTTCTTCGACTCTTGCAACACAATGATTGCAGCTCATACCTTCGATTGAAAATTGTTGTTTCATTTTTTCTTCCTCCTATTGATGTTGTTTACATTCACATTGACCTGGGATACAGTTACATTCGATTGTTTCGACTGGTTGCTTTTGTTCTAATTGTTTCAAGATTTCATTGATATCTTCTTGAGTCAAAGTAGCTTCTTCTACTAGATCCGCAATCGTCTCTCCAATCCTTTTTGCACAGATATGGGAAAAAAGATTTTCCGTCGCACTACGAACTGTTTCCATCTCTGAGACAGCTGGATGATAAATGAATTTTTTTCCTTCTTGTTCTGTCCAGATCACTTCTTTTTTTACCAAACGTCCCAACAAAGTTTTGATCGTTGCTGGTTTCCAATCCATCGAATCAGCTAAGATCTGCGTGATTTCTTGAGCAGTCGTCTGTCCAAGTGTCCAAATAACCCGCATGATCTCCCATTCTGAATCGCTGATTTTTACCGGCGTTTTGACTTTCTCCATTTATTTCACACCTTTCGTTTACAAATGTAATCAATAACTTATGAATACAGATTACACTTGTAAACAAAAACTGTCAATTATTTTTGCTCTCTATTTTCAATTTAGTTAAAAATTCTTGTTTTTCCCCTCTTGTTTTAAGGATGATCAGTTTGTTTCGTGCATGGTTTTCTTGGATCAGCTGCTGTATTTTCGGTTCATTGTTTTCTTCAAAATGCCAGATAAAAGATAAAAATTCTACGTATTCCCTATTTAGTTTCTCTGTAAATGCTTCAGGCATATCTGGCCGTGTTTTTTTGTTTATCTTTCTTTTTAAAGAACGCCAAACTACTCGGTAGATGGCGACATAACGCGGCACTTTAAGCCAAATGATTTTATCTGCTTCTTTGATTCTCTCTTCTAACGTAGAAGTATAATTTCCTTCAACGATCCATGACGGATTAGATACCATAAACGTTTGTTGTTCTTGCAAAAACCACTGTTTTGCCTGAATACTGTAATCTGTTGTATGCCATAAAAGGTCTAGCGGCAGTAGCGGAAAGCCCGTGATTTCTTTGATATTCCTTGCGAGGGTCGATTTTCCCGACCCACTTTGTCCAATCACGATGATCTTCATTTTCCTCCCTCACTTCTCTTTGGAATTTGGTTCGATCATACCATTTATAACGCCACAAAAAAACAAGAGTTGGCTCTACACGCCAACTCTTGCAAGAAGTAATTTTATTTTAAGGCTGAACCACAGTTTCTGGCTCAGTGATTTCTTTATTTTTGTCTCGACGAGCGATGGCCGGCAAGATCATGCCTAATAAGATCAAGACGATTGGTGTGATGATATTCGTGAATAGCTGGAACCACCATGCTTTAGGATCCGCAGTATAATCTACTTTTGGTACCATTCCTAAGATACAGGCGAACGCAGTGAAGGCAAAGCACCAAGCACCGAAGATAAACCCGATTTTTGGATTTTTGACAAATTTATATTCAGAATTGAATTTCTTATAAGCTTTATTCAACATCATATACGCCAAGAATACCCATAGGTAACGCATTGGCATAACAACTGAGTTCAAGTTCGTCAACCATTTAACTAATTCATTCATATCTTTGATACCGAAGATTGGCAGCAAAATAATGATTCCTACTAGGATACCTGTCAAAAGATAGCCGTTTACTAATGTACCTTTATGACTACGTTTACGTAGCCAGTTTGGTACGAATTCTGGATCTGCATCTGCTAACAAGATTTTTAACGGTGCATCGATTGAAAAGGCTAATGCGGAGATTTGCCCGATCATATTTGTCAATGCGTAAATAATCATCAATGAGTTACCGATACCATAGTAATTACCTAAAATTTGAAAAGCACTGTATGCCCCATTTGCCATCAAGTCTTTAGGGATATTATCGCTAGCAAACAGCATGCCCATTGCGACTGAACCTAATACAGCACAAATCCCTACCATTGCTGCTAAGAAAATCATCCCTTTAGGAAATTCTTTTGCAGGGTTTCTTGTAGAGTTGACATAAGGGGATATTTTTTCCGCTCCTCCAACTGCAAACACTAACATAGAGACGGTTGTGAAATAACTGAAGTCAAAGGTTGGAATATATGTTTTCACTTGATTCATATGCGGTGTGGCAAATTCCATCGTTGGGTTGATGAACGGTGCCGTTACTGCTAAAAGAATAAATAGGATCGACATAACGAACATCGCTGTTCCGGCTAATCCGCCGATCACTTTCAACGTAGAAAGTCCTTTTGTTGATAAATATAAAAAGGCAAGAAATATAATAAGTGAAATAACTGCTACCATTTGGACTGACATCGTATTTACGATATTTCCGTTTCCTTGGACCGCCCAACCCCCTGCAATCAGGATGGCTTGAGGTTTTTGTGCCAAATAAGGAATATGCACGACCCAGTAAGTCCAAGCAGCATAATATGCCAGCCGTTTATTGGATGTCGTATTTTCGACCCATGAACTGACGCCTCCTTTACTATCCTTGAAGGCTGATCCTAATTGTCCAACGATCAATGCGTATGGAATGAAATAAATGGCTAGAATCAATAGCCAAGAGGTGACAACTGATACTCCTTGCTGGGCATAGTTATTAACTACATTCCCCATGCCCCAAACCATGTTGAATGCAATTAACGCAACAGTGAACCAGCGTAATTGTTTATTGTTCATTCGTTCTCTCCTTTATAATAAAAATTTGTTAACCAAATGTAATCATATTCAATTTTTAACAAACTTACAAGACAGCGTTATTTTATGTGTGTATTCTTTTATTTAATACACATCATTTTTTCATATTTTTTCCATCAAAAAAAGGAGTTGTTTTCTTTGATTTCATTGATTTTATTGTATTTAAAGCAATTTTGAATTTTCTGCAAAATTAAAAACATCAGTTATTTTATAATCTTAGCCATTTTCTTTGTATTCTTTTATTAAGAAAAAGGTATAAAAAAAGAGGACGTTCATTCGTCCTCTCTACTGGTCAATATTTATTTTTTACATGTAAGCTTCGCATGGCATTCAAAACAGCTAGGACTGTTACCCCGACATCTGCAAATACTGCATCTCCCATTGTTGCAAAACCAAAAGCACCTAAGGCAAGTACCAATATTTTTATCCCAATAGCAAAAACAATGTTCTGCTTGACGATCTTCAATGTTTTCTTTGCTAACCGGATCGCATCTGCAATCTTCGATGGTTGATCGTTCATGATGACTACATCTGCTGCTTCAATTGCAGCATCGCTTCCTAATCCACCCATTGCGATCCCTACATCTGCTCTTGCTAGCACCGGTGCATCGTTGATTCCGTCTCCGACAAAGGCAGTCTTTTTATTGCTTCTTTGTAAGATTTCCTCTAACCGCTGTACTTTATCTTCTGGGAGTAGTTCACTGTATATCTTGTCCACGCCAACTTGCTTCCCGATATGATCAGCGATTTTTTTCGAGTCACCTGTCAACATGACTGTGTGCTTGACACCAGCCTGTTTTAGTTGAACCAATGCGTCTACAGCATCTTCTTTCAAGGTATCCGCAATGACAAGATAACCACTATAACTTTGGTTGATTGCTATATAAAGCAATGTACCGATTTCTTGACTTGAAGGAAAAGAGATTTCAAACCTTTCCATCAATTTGTGATTACCTACTAATATTTGTTTGCTGTCAACTTCAGCTAAGATCCCTTCACCTGCAAATTCTTGGATATTTGTTGCCGGTAAAAGCGGACCTTCGTAACCTTCTAAAACGGATTGCGCAATCGGATGTGTAGAAAACTGTTCTGCACTTGCAACATATTGCATAAATTTCTTTGGATCAATTCCTGTTGGATCGATCGTCTGGATCGAAAAGTCGCCCTTCGTTAATGTGCCAGTTTTATCGAATACCACTGTCTCAGTTTGTGCAAGCAATTCCAAATAATTTGAACCTTTTATTAATACACCAATTTTACTTGCTCCTCCGATCCCACCAAAGAAACTAAGTGGTACGGAAATCACTAATGCACATGGACATGAGATCACTAAAAATGTCAACGACCGATAGATCCATTCAGAAAACGCCGCTCCAGAAACTATTGGAGGTAAAACAGCCAATAAGACGGCCAGCCCTACAACGACTGGTGTATAATATCGCGCGAATTTGGTAATGAAATTTTCAGCTGGTGCTTTTTTGCTGCTGGCATTTTCTACTAATTCTAATAATTTACTGATGGTAGAATTTTCATAGGATTTTTCTACTTGAACTAAAAATGGTTTATTTTTATTGATAAATCCACTTAATACTGTTTCGCCAACATATACAGATTTAGGAACGGATTCACCTGTAAGTGCGGATGTATCAACTAATGATTCTCCTTCGATGATCGTTCCATCTAACGGTACACGTTCACCAGGCTTAACAAGTACATACTGACCAATCTGCACATCTTCAGGATTCACGGTCATCAATCCTTCTGCTGTCTGTATGTGCGCTGTTTCTGGACGGATAGCCATCAGTTCACGAATCGATTTTCTTGAATGATTGACTGCCAATCCTTGGAAATATTCGCCGATTTGATAAAATAGCATCACTGCTACGGCTTCTGGATATTCACCGATCAACATAGCGCCGATTGTAGCAACAGACATGAGGAAATTTTCATCAAAGATTTGTCCTTTGACGATATTCATCACCGCTTTTTTCACTACATCATATCCTATCAGCAGATAAATCAATAAATACCCTATCAAACGAACTGGTTCATTAAAATCAAATAATAGCAAGACAGCGATACCTGCAAGTGAAAATAAAATCCGGATCAGCGTGTTTCTCTCTTTTTCATTTCCATGTTCAGATACTTTTTCCTTGTCTATTTCTGTTACCTTGACATCTGGTTCTAATTCCCTCACTACTTTTTTTGTTTCCTGTTCAACCGCAGCTAATCGGTCTTCCTCTACGTCAATCGTTAGTTTTCCAGAAGTGAAATTTACCGTTGCTTCCTTGACTCCATCGATCTGCTGGACTCCTTTTTCGATTTTCATCGCACAGTTCGCACAGTCTAAACCTTCTAATCTGTAACTTTTCATTTTAATGACCTCCTCGCTTTAACATATGAATATCTCTTCATAACTGATTATAAATGAATGGTTATTCATATGTCAAGGTATCCGAAAGAAAAAATGAGTTTTCAAAACATAAAAAGAACCAGATCAAACACGTGATAGTTGTGTTTCATCCAGTTCTCTCGTTCATATAACATGTTTAGGACACTCTTTTAGAACATCCTGACTTATATAATCTCTGCACCAAATGGCATCAACGCCAATCGAGCAAGTTTGAAAGATTGCTTTGCAAATGGTATCCCTATAATCGTGATACATAGAAGGATGCCGCTGACGACATGTCCAAGAGCAATTGGGAGACCTGAAACGATCAGCCAGATGATGTTGACAATCAATGACATGCCGGACTGGTGGTAAATTACTTCTTTGCCAAAAGGCGCAAAAGAAAGGGAGGCGATTTTAAAACACTGCATACCGATAGGGATACCAATGATCGTGATACACCAAAGTACCCCTGCTGCTAACCAGCTAAGACCCCCAATTAGTCCGCCAAATATGAACCAGATGACATTTCCTAAACAACTCATTGTATTTCTCCTTTTATTACTGTTTTTAATTAGAACTAGAACTGGACAAAAAACGATTTGATTTTTCGTTTTTTAGCTTCCAGCATCAAGTATTCCGCAAATCTTTTTTGGATTTCTTCCGTTTTTTCTTTTGTTACTAATGTGTGTTGGATTAGTTTTCCTGCTGGTCGCTGATCCACCCGTTCTTCTGATTGCTGTTCATCTGCTTGCGCAAAACCGATGATCCGGTTTTCTTTTGTTACAGCAACGATCAATAGTTTATTCCTATCATGTAGTTCAGCTGCCGTTTTTACTTTTACGAATGATTCTGGATGATCAGTAATCAGCTGATTGATTTGAGGGAGATCTTCTTTTACTGCCCTTCGTATTTCCATCATTTCTCCCTTTTCTTTCGTTCATTTTTATTTCCACTAAAAAAATCAACTGCGGAAATCGCATCTATCCAACTTTGTGCAATAATCTCGTGTCCGCCAATCGTTGGATGCACGCCATCTTCTTTTGTATATTTCGAAAAACCATAAGCGATTCCTAAAGCATTGAATATCCCATCTAAAGGAATCAGCAATGTGCCATATTCTTTTGCGAGTTTACGAACGGTTTGGATCTTAGGGTCTAAGTCTTTGCGCCACCCATAACGATCATTTGTCACAGGAAGTACAAAAGGCTCCATTAAGACGATATTGCAGATTCCAGCTGCTTGAAGTTCATTTAGTAACTCTCGATAAACGGATTCAAATTGCTGCACAGATTTCTCAGTGCCGAATATAGCTTGATCTCCAGTATTATGCCACGTATCATTGATTCCAATCAAAATCGATACATAATCAGGTTGCAGAGCTAAACAATCTTTTTGCCAGCGTGCTTGCAGATCTGCAATTTTGTCTCCTCCTATCCCACGGTTTATACATTCAAATTCCATCGTTGGATATTGTGAGATTAGTTTCCCGGCAATCAAAAGCGGATACCCTTTACCTAGATCCGTTGCTTCTGAACGGTCTCTTCCTGCGTCTGTAATGCTGTCACCAATAAATAACACGCGTGTTTTCATTTGTCAAAAACTCCTTTTTGAATAAAACGACGATTTTCTTCTTTATATTATCCCATAAGCTCTACCAAGACGAAAGCGAAAATAGATGTATAAAAAAAGACACCCGCCTAGTTTCCTCAAACGATTGGATGAATACTCAGCAAGTGCCTAGTTTTTTATGCTTTTTTCTTAACGTGCCGGATTTTTCTTGATTCCTTCGTTGTTTGATTCAGTGAAATCGATCAGACCTAAGTTTCCGTCAATCAGCCCACTGTCGCCCGTCAAACTCAAAATATGACGAGAAGCATCAAAACGTATATTCATATGCTCATCTAAGTCTGCCAACGAATATCCCTTTACTAATATCTCTCCTAGATTGCTTGGGATAGATTGGTCATAACTTTCTGTCGACATATCTGATCCAATGATTCCAAGGGTGAATTGAACTTGCATGTGGATCATTGCATGCTGAGAATACGGACCTACTCCATCTTCGAATGTTAATATTAGTTTGTTTTCAGGTGCTAGATGCTGCTTTATTTCAGCAGCAGAAGCATCATCAAATCGGATCTCCATTTGAATCGCCTTCTTTGTATATGTTGGATTGATTGCGATTTCATTATAGAACCTTGTGAATCAAATAGCAATTTCTTTTGCTTTCTTCTCTTGTCTGCTGGAAACTTCCTTTATCCCGTATTCTAAAAAAGAACTGCGAGAGTTCGCAGTTCTTTTTTAGAATAAACGGTGTTCAAAAGCCAGTTTCTCGGTATTAAGCCAAATTTATGCAAAAATGTGGAAAGCCATTTTCACAAAATTTTTCTTAATACTCGAAACTAAACAGCTTTTTCATCACTTCTTATGGATAAATTCGGTTCAACAAACGTGGGAATGGAATAGCTTCACGCACATGGTCGATACCAGCAATCCAAGTGACTGTTCGTTCAAGACCTAGACCAAAACCAGAGTGCGGAACAGAACCGTATTTACGTAAATCAAGGTACCATGAATATTCTTTTTCATCCAAACCGTGATTACGGATTTGTTCTAACAAGAAATCATAGTCCGTTGCCCGTTCGCTTCCGCCAATGATTTCACCGTAGCCTTCTGGTGCGATCATATCTGCACAGATCACCACGTCTTCTCTTGTTGGATGTGGTTTCATGTAGAATGGCTTGATGGCTTTTGGATAGTTTAGGATAAAGACAGGTTGTTCGAATGAATTTGCAATGAACGTTTCATGAGGTGAACCAAAATCTTCGCCCCATTCGATGTCATCAAATCCATTTTTCTTCAGTAATTCGATTGCATCATCGTAAGTAATACGAGGGAATGGCAATTTTGTATAAGTTTTTAAGACTTCTTTGTCTCGTCCTAGTACATCCAATGCGTATTCGCAATGATCTAAAACATTTTGTACTAAGAAGGCTACATATTGCTCCTGTACTTCTAAACTTTCTTCTTGGTGAGTGAAGGCCATTTCTGGTTCGATCATCCAGAATTCAATCAAGTGACGGCGTGTCTTTGATTTTTCAGCACGGAAAGTCGGACCGAATGAAAAGACTTTTCCGAAAGCCATAGCAGCAGCTTCCATATATAATTGGCCACTTTGAGATAAATAGGCTTTTTGATCAAAGTAGTTTGTTTCGAATAGATCCGTTGTGCCTTCTGGTGCTGAACCAGTCAAGATTGGCGGATCGATTTTGACAAAATGATGTTGATTAAAGAATTCATACGTTGCACGAATGATTTCATTTCTGATTTGCATGATCGCATGTTGTCTTGAAGAACGTAGCCATAAATGACGATGATCCATCAAGAAATCTGTTCCGTGTTCTTTTGGTGTGATCGGATAATCGTGGCTCTCGCTTACTACTTCCACATTTGTAATCCCGATTTCATAACCGAATTTTGAACGGCTGTCTTCACGGATTTCTCCAGTTACTAGCACAGATGTTTCTTGGTGCAGATTTTTAGCTGTTTGGAAAACTTCTTCTGGCACTTCGCTTTTTACCACTACCCCTTGGAAGAAGGCTGTTCCGTCCCTTAATTGTAAAAATGCGATTTTTCCGCTTGATCGTTTATTTGCGACCCAAGCGCCGATTGTTACTGTTTCTCCCACATGGTTTTTCGAATCGATGATTTGAATTTGTTCCACGTATGACTCTCCTTTTATATTCCTTGAATTTCTTCAGGATTAATTTTGACTTTTACTCTCAATAAATTGCTTGATTCTGCGTACCGCTTCTTCTAACGTAGCACGATCAGTCGCATAACTCATGCGGACATTCTCTGGTGCCCCAAAGCCTTCGCCAGTCACAAGTGCTACCCCTGTTTCTTCTAAAAGATCTTCTACCCATTGTGTGACATTCTCATACTTACACATGCGTAGCGTTTCTTTTACATTAGGAAAAAGATAAAAAGCTCCTTGCGGCTTTTCAAGAGAAACACCTGGCAGTTCTGCCACAAGCGGATATAACGTATTCAGGCGTTCTTCAAAGGCGTTCCGCATTTCTTCCACTGTATCTTGCTCACCTTTCAATGCTTCAACAGCTGCATATTGACTGACTGCTGTCGGATTGCTAGTTGATTGGGAAGCAACAGCGATCATTCCATTGATAATTTCAGGATTCCCAACCGCATAACCGATGCGCCAGCCTGTCATCGCATAGGTCTTAGACACGCCATTGATGATGATGGTCTGATTTTTGATTGCTTCTGAAATCGTTGCAATTGGAGTAAACTCATTGCCATTATAAACTAAACGACCATAAATATCATCAGCAACTATCAAAATATCATTTTTTACTGCCCATTCACCAATTGCCTGCAGTTCATTCTTGCTATAAATCATTCCAGTCGGATTCGATGGCGAATTGATGATCACGGCTTTTGTTTTTCCTGAACGTGCTTGTTCTAACTGTTCAACAGTAACTTTCCAGTTATTAGATTCTTTCCCTTTCACAAAGACAGGCAGGCCTTCTGCCAGTTTCACTTGCTCGCCGTAACTGACCCAATAAGGCACAGGAATGATGACTTCATCTTGCGGGTCCAAGATTGTTTGAAAAAGTGTATACAAAGCAAATTTCGCGCCATCTGTTACGACCGTTTGTGAAGATTCATAGACAAGTCCATCATTTTTCTTCAGATAATCAACGATCGCCTGCCGAAGTTCTGGGATTCCTGCTGTTGGTGTATAATAGCTAGCTTTTCCGTTGCGGATTGCTTCGATCGCTGCTTCTTGGATGTTTTCTGGTGTCGCAAAATCCGGTTCTCCCACAGTCAAACTCAGCACATCTCTTCCTTTTGCTTTTAACGCCTTGGCTTTTGCCGCAGCTGCCAAAGTAACAGATGGTTCTAATCGTTTCGTTCTTTTTGATAACTCCATCCCATTCATTCCTTTATCTATTAAATTCCCTTGATTGTCTTGACTTCATCTCCTGATTCAAAACCAATCAGGTAATAATTCAATTTTCCATTTGTTTCTTTTCCTACTACTTCCCATACAGGCTGATCATCGTACATTCCTAAAGCTGCTTTTTCGATTTGGATTTCAGGATGAGCTGCAGCAATTGTTTGTTTCGCTTCGTTTTCAGTCAATCCCTTCGTTTGATCCAATACTTTTACTTTTTCACCAGATTTAGGAATGATAACGGCGATTTCTTTTCCTTTATCATTCGTACCCGTCAATGAAAAGTACGTTTTCTTTCGAGTAAACCAGTAAAAATGATCGGCTTCCTCGAGATTTGCATATTTCTTTGCGATTTCTACTGCTTCTTTTTTCGCCTGGACCGCCGGACGACTGGAACGCAAGTAAAAAATCGAGCTGATCACGATGACCGCTAATAAAAATACGATCAAGCCAAGCAATACGCGATTAATCGTTTTTTCCTTTGTCTGTTTTTTCTTCAAGGGTCGTCGCTCCTTTATCTTCATTCCTTTTCATTATAGCAGATTTTAATGATGAAAAAAGACGGCACCTTTAACTTCCTTCTTCATTTTTCTTTAAGAATTCATGGATATCCTGATAGATTTCATCCATAGCTAGCTCTTTTATCGGTACTTTTTTCGGTAATGCATGGATGATTCGTGCACCATATTTTGCAGTGACTAATCTCCGATCCAAAATAAGTAATACGCCACGATCTGTCTCCGTCCTTATCAAACGGCCTAATGCTTGGCGTAACTTCAAAGCTGCTTTAGGCACGGATTCCTGATAAAAAGGATTGATCCCCTCTGATTCCAGATAAGCATTCCTAGCTTTGACCATCGGACGTAACGGGTTGTCGAAGGGTAAACGTGTGACTACAACAATCTGCAAAGCATCTCCAGGTAAATCTACACCTTCCCAAAAGCTGTCAGCACCAAATAAGACGCTTTTTTCTGACAAAATGAAGCGTTTCAAAAGTTTTTCCCGACTCCCGCCAAATCCTTGAGCAAGAATTTCACGTCCTTTTTCTAGCATAGACAAATGCATTTTCTGATATATCTTTTGTAAAACATCATGAGAAGTGAATAAAACAAGGATCGGCCGATCTTCTTGTTCAATCAATCCTGTGAGTGCTGCTTCTAAATAATCGATATATGCTTGATTGCTGACTTGATGGACTGCAGGTGCTTCTTTCGGCACATAGATTCTTGCCTGTTTCTCGTAATCATAAGGAGAAGCAATCACTTTAAGAGGTGCTGCTTCAATGCCAAGTCGTTTAGAGAGATACTGTCGATTAGGTCCGATCTTCAGTGTTCCTCCAATATAAAGAATATGGTCATATCGAGGATACCACACAGTTGACGGCAACATAGCTGCTTGAAAATCATGGAGATGAAAAATCATCTGCTGTGCTGTATTCCCGGGAACGAACCAATGGATCAAATGATCTCGCCAGTCTTCTAGCCATTGGTCCATCAGCAAGTATTGCTTGTCTAATTGATCAAATAAGCTATATAAACTTGCTAAATCGATCCGCATCTGGTTGGTCCAACTTTCTTGGATAATCTCAAAAGTCAAGCGCATCTGTGATTGTAGTTGTTGGATCTCTTGATAAAAAAGTTGCAGATGATCCATTGCTGTTCCAGATTCCAGTGGCAGCTGATCCAACATTTCTTTTGTCATCATGACTTCTTCTGGATATTGTCCGTTAGGCTGCTTGCTGCTTACTAAGTTCATTAATCCCTCTGCCACACAAATCTGCGCTTCGCATAGTGCAGAGAGTTCTTCTCGATAAATCGACAACCAGCGCAAGGCTTCATGTTCCTTCGGCAAATAACTTTGTATGCGGTCAAATAACTGATTCGGCTCTTCCAGTTGCTGGATTTGTTTATGGAAGTAGTTAATACTTAGTCGTTTGTCATTTACTTTTTCAGCAATTTCCGGCAAATGATGCACTTCATCAATCAACAAATAAGGACTAGCTGGAAGCAATGGTTCTTTTCGCTGTGTTTCTTGTACTAAAAATGCATGGTTGACTATCAAAAAATTGCTTTGTTTGATTTTCTTTTGCAAGAAACGCACAAAGTCTTGTTTGTAAAACGACTGATTCCTTGCTAAAAACCCAGTGCCTCTGTGCGCGACATCTGCAAAGAATGCATGGTTCAGATTGGTTAAATGTAATTCATCCAAATCACCGGTCTTCGTTTGTGTTAGCCAAACTAAGACAGCCATTTGGTACAAAGCATATTGTTTTTGTCCCGGCGGTTCCACAAGTGTACCTTTAAAACGCTGTAAATCAATATAGTGGCGATAGCTTTTGATAATCACAGGTTGTATCGGCTGATCTAGCAATTGATTCAGTAATGGAATGTCTTTTTCCATGATCTGCTGCTGCAAAACAAGCGAAACGGTGCTGATGACAGCTGGTTTTTCAGGTGTAGCCAAATAACTCAAAGGCAACAGATAACCAATCGTTTTGCCCATTCCTGTAGCTGCTTCGATCATCAAATCTTTTGATTCATCTTTTGTGAAATGATCGTAGACAGCATTCATCAGCCTGTTCTGTTCTTTTCGATACATCAGTGTTTTACCAAACATTTTTTCTTTTTCTTGTTTTTTTCTTGGATATGTCCGCTCGCCATAATGGACGGATGTGAATAGCTCCACTTCTTTTTTCTGCAAAGCTAGCCCATCGATGATTTCTAATGAGAGATCAAGGGGCTCCGGGTTTTCTTTCATTTCTTCAAGCACGTGGTAAATGAAACGACTCGTATCCATTCCTGTATGGCTACTTAATCGTGCAATCTGCTCTAATGTGATGATCGGCAATTTCCTCATTCGTTCTTCGATCAGTAAAAGAAGCTGACCTGTCACTTCGGCATCACTATCCGCCTGATGAGGATTCTCATGAATAAAGCCAAGGCTTTCTGACAAATCAGCTAAGCGAAAACTTGGTTCCGTCGGCAAGAAAATTTGTGCAAGTTCTACGGTATCGATGCCCGGTATCTTCAAACTAGGAAGTCCGCATCGCATGAGTTCATGGTTCAAAAAATTATAATCAAAATAAATATTATGCGCGACAAATATGGTGTCTGCCAAAAGATTGTAAATCGTTTGGGCGACATCTTCAAAATAAGGCGCTTTTTGGACGCGTTGATTCGTGATCCCTGTTAAATGCTGGATTTGTTTTGAAATCTTCCGCCCTGGATGAATATCGATCGAAAAACGTGAAGTGATCCGACCAGCTTCAATCATGACGCAGCCAAATTGGATGATCCGATCTTCTTTTGGATTCGTCCCAGTCGTCTCGATATCAACGACTGCATAAGTTCTTGGTTTCAAAATATCTTCCTCTTCTCCTGCCTCTAATGTTCTTTTGAAATTATACTACAAAGTGCAGAAAAATACTCTCATCGCTTTTTAAGGAAAAAAAGACAAAAAAGCCCAGACACGTAAATGTCTGGACTTTTATTTTTAGTATAGGTGAATTAAGCTTTAGTAACGTTTGTTGCTTGAGGTCCGCGTTGGCCTTCTTCAACATCGAAAGTTACTGCTTGGCCTTCTTCTAAAGTTTTGAATCCGTCGCCTTGGATAGCTGAGAAATGAACGAATACATCGTTTCCGTTTTCTGCAGTGATGAATCCAAATCCTTTTTCTGAGTTAAACCATTTTACTGTACCTGTTTCCATAATAAAAATCCTCCTTGTGTATCAACACATATTTTGCAATTACTTGAATGGTGTATATCTGGAAGATGTTTATTTGAAACAAGCTACCACAGATTACCGAACAAAAACTACTCCTATAGTATATCATACCGTTTACAAAAAAGCTAGAGTTTTTCGACTTTTTTTATTAAAAAAGTTTTCTCAGCGATTACATAAAGTGAAAAACCGAACTTTTTTTAAAATAAACGACATATTGTTCAGTTGGTGTTTTTTTGCTCTGATGTTCTTCTTTAAACTAAAAAAATTATTCTTTCTGACTACTTATCGGTTCTGTTTCAACGGTCGAGGCTGGGGAAGATTCTTTAGTAGGTCTGATGTTCTCATGGTATTTCTGATAGCCTATGACAGTGACCAGAAGAACAAGGCAAACCAATACGATCAACGAGATTAGTTTTTCTTTTTTGCCCATATCTATACCTCATAAATAACAGGATGATGTCCATCATATTTCTGAGTATGAGTAAAAGCAAAAGCTGCAGCTGTAGAATGTAAGAAATGCCAGCAACTTTCATAATCACAGGTCGGACAGTACCAAAAGTAACCAAATCTTGGCTGCAAAGACCGTTCTTCTGTTTCAGGAATCGCAGAATCAAGATCTGTTGTCTGTACATAAACATTTTTGTACAGACGTGTGCCTGTAATAGGAGACCGCTGTGTTTCTTCAGCAAAAACTGGCTGACTTGTTAAACTTAGGGATAGAAACAGCAAACACCATAACAGTCTTTTTTTCATAAAGACCTCCTTATCGATAAGTTTTTCCCAATTAAAATCATATCTCAAGAACGCCCGTTATTCACATTTTGTTCATAAATGATGTTTTTTGTATCATAATCGTCAAAAAGAGGTCGTGACCACGTCACAACCTCTTTTTTAAACGGTGTTCCAGAAGTAGCTTCTTCGGAAATAAGCCGAAATTTCACAAAAATTTGAGAAATAATTTTTGTCAATCTCTTCTTATTTCTTGAAGCTGACCACTTCTGTCACAACCTCTTCCTTAAACGGTGTTCAAAAGCTTGCATCTACGGTAATAAGCCCACCAAACAAAAAATATGAAGAGCTATTTTTGCTTGCTGTTCTTATTACTTGATGCAGAACAGCTTTTTCACAACCTCTCATACACGGTGTTTAATCAGCTGACCTTCGGTATTAGCTCAAAAAACGGAAAAATATGTGAAACTATTTTTCCGTTTGTTTCTCTAATACTCAGGTCAAAACACTGATTTCACAACCTCTTTTAATAACGAAGAATCGCTGTCAGACTCTTTTCATCTGGCGCATCTTTTTGATCCAAAATAAACACTTTCCCGCCATTAATGATCACATCATCTGCTAATGCATTCAACACTTGACGCCGATCATATTCTGTTTCAGGATCTTCACCGAAACCATCAGCTAAGTTTGACGTAGCGATAAATAAATGTGACACTTTTCCTTCTTTCGCAGCTGGAACGATATCAACTAACTGATCGATGAATTTCTTATCTAAAAGTTTATTGTACTCTTTTGATTCTTGGGTTGCTAGTTCACTTGACAGCTTCTTCGCCCCTTCTTCGATATCTCTAAAGGATAGCTGCGCAGGAGAAGCAGAAATCGCAACGTCTGCACAATAGTAAGGATTTTTGGCGATTTTTTTGAACATCGTCTGATTTTCTGGTAGAGCAAATAAATAAATCGGCCATTGTTCAGGATTTTCGAAAGAATCCTTCAAGTACGTATCAACTGCTTGGTAATAGTTGACCCAATCGATCTCTACTTCTTCATCTTTTGGATTTACGCCATGGAAAGTTACTCCATCTCGGGCTCCGCCTCCTCCATTAGAAGAGAAGTTCAAACCGCCACCTGTCAGTTCAGATCCCAATGCAGTAACGACATCAACCGGTGCCCCTTCTGGTAGAGATACTTCTTTTACTTGTTTGTTGCTGACTTCATACAATTTCATGGAGTCGCGGTTCAATCCCAATAAATAATAAGAATAGTTGAACTGCCCATTTTTGATAATAGCCAGTAAATAAGGAAGATCACTTACATAGTATTGATCGTCTACCGGGATACTCAAACGATGGATATAGGTTTGGTCAGCAGTTATAATGACCGCTACACTCGTAGTTGCACTACGCCAAAACGAAGGATCTCCTAACAAATTTTCAATTTTTTCTTGGAACGGGGACCAGTCATGTTCGGAATATTTTTTCTCAAAACGTTTCTTTGCTTCTTTCGCAAAATTTTTGAATTTGATTTGATCTTTTTCCACATCTTGATGGGCGACATGCGTATTCAGCATGATCGTGACGAATGGTCCTTTAGCGCCTTCTGAAGTCAATTGTGACAATAATTCTTTATCCTTTTTTGCCATAAACGTACCCCTCCTAAAAAAATCATTCCTTTGTTTCTATCTAAAGTCTACCACAACACTATTTTTCCATACAATAAAACGTATCTAAAAAAATAAAACGGTTTCTACGGTTTTAAATTTAGCTATTTTTTTAAGTTATCTTCATAATTTCCTCAATTATTTAGCCCCAGTCTTCAACTATTCTTCATGAAATGCTGATAAACTAAGAAAAAGAATAAAAGAGGTGGATCTTATGCATTTGATTATGATTTTCAGTTTATTAAGTATTATCAGTTTATTTGCTTTCAGCGCTTCCCGCTTATTAGATGCGGAAACACAGCCTATTCCTGTAAAAGTACGTAAAAACGACCGCTAAACTTCCATAACGCGCGTTCTTATCCTAAAGTTTTTTCAGAAACATTGAAACTCTCTCCCCTCTCTGATAAAATTTTAATTTGTAGCGAAACAAATTAATTACAAGGAGATCGGATATGTCCATAAAAAAAACACGTCTAGTCCTATTATTGGCTAGTCTCATTCTTTGCCTTGCTTCTTTTCTACCAGCTGTTGCTGTGCAAGCTGAAGATACGTTCAAAGTAAATGCAAAAGCAGCTTTTGCTGTAGATGCGCAAAGCGGTAAGATTCTTTATGATCAAGATGGAGAAAAAACCATGGGGATCGCTTCAATCACAAAAATCATCGGTCTTTACATCGTTCTTGATCAAGTAAAAGAAGGAAAACTATCATGGGATGATAAAGTTTCGATTTCAGATTATGCAGAAAATTTGAGTATCACCCCAGATTTATCGAATGTTCCTTTGCATAAAGAAAACACCTACACTGTCAAAGAATTATTCGACTCTGCAATCATCCAGTCAGCCAATGCTTCAATGGTGGCCTTGGCAGAAAAAATCTCTGGCAGCGAAGCTAAATTCACTGAACGAATGAAAGAACAATTGAAAGATTGGGGAATCAAAGATGCAACAATCGTTAATGCATCAGGATTGAACAACTCTTATCTTGGCGAAAACCGACCAGAAGGCACTGGAGAAAACGACGAAAATCAAATGTCTGCTCAAGATGTGGCCATCGTTGCCCGCCATTTGATCTTGGATTTCCCAGAAATACTGGATGTATCAAGTACTACGACCCAAATGTTTGGCGAAAATACGCAATCACCAGTGGAAATGGTCAACTGGAACTGGATGCTCCCAGGATTCGTTAATTACAAGGAAGGCGTGGACGGATTAAAAACTGGTACGACTGAGCTTGCAGGTGCTTGTTTCGTTGGTACGATCACTAAAAACGATCAACGGATCATCACTGTCGTATTGAATGCGGACGGCCATGCGGAAAACCCGAGTGCCCGCTTCAATGAAACAGACCGTTTGATGGACTACTGCTATGACAATTGGTCAGAAAAAGAGCTCGGAAAAGCTAACGCAAGTATTCCTAGTCTAAAAACCATTGATGTAAAAGACGGAAAAGAATCAACAGTTCCTGTTGTGCTTAAAAGCCCTGTAAAAGTATGGGTACGAAACGATATGGATACTGGCAAATTAACGATCACGCCAACACTTGACAAGAAGCAAGTCACTGACAATGAGATCCAAGCACCTATGGATAAAGGTACAAAAATCGGTACCGCTACGATCACCTTGGCAGACGATAAATTAGGCTATTTAGAAGACAACAATGCACCATCAACAGAGATCATTACGGATAAAACAGTGGAAAAAGCGAATATATTCGTGATTGGCTGGCGACGCGTCGCAGAATTTTTCGGCAACTTGTTTTAATTGAACAATAAGAAAAACATCTTTCCATCGGAAAGATGTTTTTTTGCTTTTTCTAGTTTAAATAACAGCTTTTTTCATCTATTTTCGTTATACTGTATAAGAAAAAGGAGTTGAATTTATGAATCTAACCAGAGATCTGATCTTTTTAGTTCTCTATCTTATTGGGGTATTCTCTATCGTTTATTGGCGAAAACAGAAGAAGGATCCTTCCTTGTTCTTTTACGGCAGTACGTGGACATTTACGGTAATCTTAACTTATTTTGTCGTGTTGGAAATTTTTTATTCGACCTTTTATTTTTTGATTCCATTGTTGTTCTTTAGTATCTTTGCTTTTTCTTATTTCACAGAAAAACGAAGGCTGCTGAATGGTCTTTTATTCAATGTTTTCCTCATCAGTTTCGGCATCTACTTGTTTGTCTTGCTGTATGAAACGCAAAATATTTTCCTTGGCGGACTGATCGCCTTGATCACGATTCCATTGCTACTTGTCCTTTTATTTGGTATTTATGGATTGATTGTTTTTCTTTTTTGGAACGGGGTCACAGTTTTACGTAGAGAATCGCATTCATTAGCTAATCTTTTAACGTTGATACTAGCCATTTTTCTTACACTGTTTCTTGTTTTTGACTTTTTCTTGTTAAAATATTTGCCGCAATGGATAAATGCTTTGTTTTTCTGCGTTCCCCTGATCTTGATCTATCTATTTATCGTATTCTACAACTTTTTGACTGTCTCATTCTTGTATCAGTTCAACCGGCCTCGATACAATCAAGACTTCATCGTTGTGTTAGGCGCTGGGTTGAACAATGGAGAAACAGTTTCTCCTCTTCTAGCCAAGCGAATCAATAAGGCAATTGCTTTTTATCGGGCTCAAAGCCGTGCTACATTAAATCCGCCCATCTTATTGATGTCTGGCGGGCAAGGAGCAGACGAAAAAGTACCAGAGGCCATTGCGATGAAACAATATGCCATGGAACAAGGAATCCCTGAAAGAGACATTCTTGTCGAAACCAATTCGACAACCACTTTGGAGAACATGCTCTATTCAAAGGAAATCATGGATCAGCAAATGAAAGGGCCATACCGCGCGATCTTTAGTTCCAACAATTACCACATTTTTAGAGCCGGTCTTTATGCGCGGCAAGCCAAATTGAAAGCAAATGGTATTGGTGCAAAAACAGCTTTCTACTACTTGCCTAATGCGTTTTTAAGAGAATACATCGCCATCTTGATGATGAACAAAAAAAGACATATGATCATTTGCGGATTGCTTTTCGCAGGCTCCGCATTCTTATCGCTGATTACTTTACTTTTCTAAAAAAACAAGGTGTGACAAAACATATGTCACACCTTGTTTTTTTCTTTCATTCTCTTAACTATTGGCAAAAAGAGTATCCCTTTTTTGACCGCTACTTGCTGAGCAGAATAAATACCGCTGTTGCCTGAACACATAAAGCTGATCAAGCAGATCATAAAGAAGTATACTGCCGCTTGTGAACCGAACAATTCGATCCCCATCACAAAGCAGGCAATCGGTGTATTTGTCGCACCAGAAAATACTCCGATAAAGCCCAATCCTGCAAGAAAAGGAACAGAAACATGGAGCAAAGGCGCTAGTGCTGCACCAAGCGTTGCACCAATTTCAAACAATGGTGTCACTTCTCCCCCTTGATATCCCGCGCCTAAAGACAAAACTGTGAAGAATAACTTCCCAATAAAATCATAGACATGTGCCTGCCCATTAAATGATTCTTGAAGTAACGGAAGACTCAATCCGAGATAACGTTGTGTTTGCAAAATCAATGCTGCTGCCACAACTACAGCTCCACCTATCGTATTTCGCCAAACAGGATGAGGAATCCATTGTGCATATCGCGCTTTTAAAAAGACGATTGAACGGCTGAATACCCAACCAATCAAACCAAAAGCAATCCCAGCAACAAAAACTTTGAAGAACAGCAACATACTCCATTCAGGAATCACACCCATTTGGTAATGTAGATGAGAAACACCATAGCTTTCTGTCATGAAATTTGCAAACAGTGCAGCAAAGAAGCTAGGGAAGATCGCTTCTGTTCGGACTTTCCCGATTGCCAACACTTCTAATCCAAATAATGTTCCAGCTAAAGGTGTGCCAAATACAGAACTAAAACCCGCACTGATTCCACTGATAATCAAGATTTCCCGTTCTAATTTATCCAATCGGAACAAACGTGCTGTATTATCTGCTAACGCTCCCCCCATTTGGACTGCTGTTCCTTCACGGCCAACAGATCCCCCAAATAAATGGGTAGTTATGGTTCCAAACAGTGTAAGTGGAATAAGCCGCAACGGGATTTTTTCTTCTCCACCATTTCCTTGATCGATCACTAAGTTGTTTCCACGACTAGAAAGTCCGCCGTGATACGCATAGAGATAAGCAAAAAGCGCACCACTAACTGGTAGTAGATAAAGGAGCCAAGGATGTGATAGTCGGATATCTGTCACAACTGTCAGGCTATTTAAGAAAAAAGCAGACAAGCTCCCCATGAATATACCGAGAATTGCTGTGATCACCAGCCACTTCAGCATATACACTAAAATGCGTACTGGATTCGGTAATTGTTTTTCCATAAAAAATTCCTCCTCAATAAAAAAACGCCTACTAAAGAAAGGGGCTGTCCCCAAACTTTAGTAGGCGTCATTAGCTATCTTTCGTTAGCATTTAAAGGCGAACACCATCACCTATTCACTTCCATTAAAAGATAGCATATTTTTCTGTAAAAAACAATAAAATTATCGTTCTTTCTTTACACGTTCAGCAAATTCATAGAAAGGAGCCAATTTCGTTAACTGTTGATTACATTGGTCACTATCATGACAAATATAATTCCCCTTTTTCGTATACGTGCCATCAGAACCTGCTTTCGTTGTAGAAAGAAAAAGCGAAACATTCGATGTTTTCTGACAGATTGCACAGATTCCCTTATTTATCGTTGGTGATAAAGTACCGCTAATCCCTTTTAATTTTTCATCTTCGTAATAGACCATGAATTTTTTCTGCGTACCTGGATCATTCCAGCCGATGTACGTATGTTCTTGCAAGTCGATTTCATTCCAAGTTGGTTGTTTGAGTTTTTTCACTTTTCGGAATAATTTCTCGATTTGTGGTTTGCTAGGCTGCATAAACGGCTGAACGATTTGCTTCAGCTCCTCCAATGCTCTTTCTGCTTGCGCTTTTGTCAGTTTTACGTCTAAAACTGTCGTTAAAAATGTATCGATTTCTGGCAGTTCGTGATCTAATATGTCTCGAATCTTTTCAGCTGCTAGTGCCTGAACTGTTTGTACCGTTTTTGGATCATTGACAGATGAGTACGCATTTAATAACTGTTCTACTTCTCTTATTATAAAAAAATATTGGTATGGTTTTATTGTTTGTTCCATGATTTTAAAGTCCTTTCTTCTAACCAAAGTGCATACTTTGTAGAAAAAAGTGATCTTCTGCAAAGTATGTGTTACCTGAAGATCCCGGACTCTTTTAAATAAGATACGTTTTGCATCTTATCATCACCCCCTTTAATGCTTATTATTCTATGTACACGATTCATTCGATAAATAAAAGTAAACCGTATCTTGAACAGATAGTCAACTGCAAACAGAAAAAAGGACTGTGACAAAAGTCGTGTCAAAGTCCCTTGTTTCGAATGAATGGTGTTCAAAAGCTTGCATCTGCAGTAATAAGCCGAAACTTCACAAAAATTTGAGAAGTAATTTTCGTAAATTCCTTCTTATTTCTTGAAGCTGACCACTTCTGTCACAACCTCAATATGGTCTATTATTGGTTTTACCTGTTAAATCGAGGATTCTTTCCCAAAGTAACGTTGCCATCTCTTACGCATACTTGCAGACATGGGCTGAGCCGCTTCTTTGACTGCGCAGTATTTGTCCACGAATGTCACAATATATCCTTCTTTATACTTAGGCGGTGCGATCGTTGCACCCCACATGTGCTTCAAAATGATATCTCGCTCAAGATCCGACAAATCGGTGATTTTTTCTGCATTCTTTACAGCAATTCTTGGATGGATATACGCATGTGTCCCCTCGTCAAATTTCGTCGTACGCCAATCATAGTAGAACAGATCATGCAAAAGTCCAGCACGCGCTGTTGCTTTAGCATTGCCACCCCATTTTTTTGCGAGCAGATAACTATAGTAAGAAACACTGATGGAATGCTCCAAACGAGTGGAATGAACATGCTGTGTGTAATTCGCTAATTTTTTCACTGCTTCTGTTTCTAAAAGATCTTGTACATAAGACATATATTCTTCGTCTTCACGCCATTTTTCTGTCATAATTATCGATCTGCCACCTTTTTGAATTTCATTTTCTTCTGAAATTGATCTAAGTATACCACCAGTGTTCGGATTATTCTAGTCGCTCTAGATAAAATAGCTAAAGCTTAATAGTTCCTTAATCATAAAGAAAAATGATAAAGAACGATCCCTGCTGCGACTCCGACATTCAATGATTCCGCATTTCCTTTCATTGGGATATATACGTTCTGATCAGTCAAAGACAAGATTTCCTGACTTACTCCCTGACCTTCGTTTCCCATGATTATAGCGAAATCCTCTGTTTTTTCTACTTTGTCTAATGCATGTGCTTCTTCATTTAGTTCTGTACCGTACACCGTAAACCCTTTGCCTTTCATTACAGGGATCACTTCTGCCAAATCTTTTTGTAACACAGGCAAATGATAATTGCTTCCCTGCATGCTTCGCAGCACCTTTGTACTATAAATATCTGCCGTTCCTTTACCTAATAAAACACCAGCCATACCAAACGCATCTGCCGTACGGATCATCGTTCCCACATTTCCAGGATCCTGTACATTATCTAGTAAAAGCCAGCCTCCTGAAAAATCTGGCGTATCTTCAGATGTTAACGTCATCACCGCTAAGATCCCTTGCGGTGTAGGTAGATCTGACATAGCGGTCATGACCTCATCTGAAACTAGAAAAGTAGAAATCTCTTTGTTTACAGCCAGCCAGTCTCCCCATTCTTTCATACCTCTCTGTGTCACAAAAAGTTCTTTTATTTCTGCATCAGACGACGCAGCTTCTTCGATCAGATGGAACCCTTCCAAAAGATATTCTGCCTTTTCTTCTCTGTATTTCTTTTTATGTAGTTTTTTTAATTCTTTGATTCTTGGATTTTTTGCTGATTGGATCTCTTTCACATTCCTTCACCTCACCTGATTATATCATGGAATAGGTGCTTGAGCTTGTTTCATCCTAAAAAAATCGGTATCATTGATTTATAAAACAGGAAAGAAAGGTGACGAACATGCGCAAAGTTAAAATGAATGTCCAAGGACGTGTCCAGGGCGTGGGATTTCGCTATATGACCAAGATGGTTGCTGATCAGTTAGGCGTGACCGGAACGGTAAAAAACGAAGACGACGGCTCAGTCACAATCGAAGCAATCGGAAATGACGACATCATCCAAAAATTTATCGAAGAAGTCAAGAAGTCTCCGAGCCCAAGTGGACGAGTGCAGTATGTGGATGTCCAAGAAGATCCGATGATTGAGGAACGAAAGAAATTTGATGTGGTGGGATAAGGTTGTGAAAAGGTCGCTTAGTTTTGAGTATTAAGGAAAATTTTGTGAAAATGGCTTTCCACATTTTTGCATAAATTTGACTTAATACCGAGAAACTGACTTTTGAACACCGTCGATCAGGTTGTTTTTGAGGCGCTTTGCCTCAAGTATTAAAGATAGGTAGTAAAAAAGCTGATCTATAACTTGCAATAAATTTGCTTAACCCATATTTTCCAGACAGAACAAAAAAGTTTTTAGTTTTTTAAATAAGAAAGAAACACTTGGAATCACTCTTTTCTTTCCAAGTATTTCTTTCTTGATTTTTTGTCTTTTTTTCAAAATTTTTCGCTACGAAAAAGAAAGAATATTTATATGAAATTTCTATGAAGTTGATTGAATTCCATGCGCTTTTTTAGTATAGTTAAGTTTGTGTAAAAATTATAGAAGAGGAAGTATTCTATGAATAAATGGAAAAACTGGTTATTGGGATCCGGACTTGTCAGTATCCTGCTCTTTTTATCTGGCTGTGTGCGGATGGATTCAAACGGAAACCCTGACACTTCAGGAATCGTTTATCGAGTACTCGTCCATCCTATGGGCCAAGCGATTACATATCTAGTTGAGAATTTCAATTGGTCTTACGGCTGGGCAGTTATTGCAATGACTGTGATCGTTCGTATCATCATCTTGCCACTAGGTATCAGTCAATCGAAAAAAACAATGATCCAATCTGAAAAAATGCAAGCGTTAAAACCACAAGTTGAAGCAGCACAACAAAAGCTAAAAGCTGCAACAACACGTGAAGAACAAATGGCAGCACAAGCAGAAATGCAGCAAGTATATCGCGAAAACGGATTGAGTATGACCGGCGGAATCGGCTGTCTGCCTCTATTGATCCAAATGCCGATCTTCTCTGCCTTGTATTTTACGGCTCGCTACACAGAAGGTATCCGTGAATCATCTTTTTACGGCATCGATCTAGGCTCACCAAGTATAGTGCTTGTGGCCATTGCAGGGGTCGCTTATCTGCTTCAAGGATATATTTCAACAATCGGTATTCCTGAAGAACAGAAAAAGACGATGCGTACGATGCTGATCGTCTCTCCTGCTATGATCGTCTTCATGTCGATCAGTGCGCCAGCCGGCGTTACACTTTACTGGGTAGTCGGTGGTGTGTTCAGCTGTCTGCAAACATTCATCACAAACGTTATGATGAAACCACGTTTGAAAGCACAAGTGGCAGAAGAGTTGAAACAAAACCCGCCAAAACAAGTCGTCACTCCAAGAAAAGACGTGACAGAATCAGCAAAGCCAGCTGACAACAAACAAGCAACAAAACAAATCAAACAACCAAAAAACAGTACAAATAACAAAGGCCGCAACGCAGGAAAGCAGCAGAAGCGGAAGTAGATAGTAAATAAGAGTGTAATAAAAATTCATTAACAGTTTTAGCAATTAAAAATATCGACCAAGATTTTTGAAAAAGAAATCTGGTCGATATTTTTATTTAAGTGAATGTATAATTTGAATCATCGATTGATCGCTATCTAATTGCAGCAGCATCTTTTTATGAAGAAACAACTTTTTCTTATCTATCAACGTAGACAGGTGTTGCTGTTTCTTTTAATAGTGTACTTAATTCCTTAATATTTTGTTTTCCTTCTTCTAACATCCAACTACTCGCTTTTTCTTCGCCTTCGGTAACAAAAGGTGCCACTCCCTTCGCCCATGTTGCTCGCCCACATAAGACACCATTGAATGTCGAACCTGATTGTTTTGCAAAACGTAATGTATCTTGAAATAGCGTAGCATTGACTCCCGCACTTAAAAAAATAAACGGTTGTTCAGTCACTTTCGATTGTTCATAGAAATACGCGGATGCCTCTGCTTGACTATAACAAGTCTCTTGCCCATATCCTTCCACAAATCTCATATTCACTGGCACTTCTACTTTCAATACATCCACTTGATAACGTTCTTTTGAAAATTCTCGCATGGCTTCAATAACTTTATGGGGTTTTACTTTTGTATAGGCAAGAGAGGACGGATCGCCAATAGTTGCATCATAAGAAAGGATCTCTAAAAAGAAAGGTATGCCTTCTGCATCGCATTCTGAACCAATCCGTTCTATAACTATTTGTTTTTGCACATTAATCTCTGCTGGTTCATCCACGTCATAGTACAATAAAAATTTACAAGCATCCGCACCAGCTTCTTTTAACCTTTTCACTGACCAAATATTCAATAAATCAGGTAATCTTCCCGGCATTTTCGTATCATAGCCGGTTTTTTCATAAGCTAGCAGCAAGCCACATTCTTTCTCTCGAAGCGCTGCTGCAGGCAGGCCGTATTCTGGATCAAGTAAAATAGCTGAGGCATAGGGAGTCAGGTATTGAGAAACCATCTGTTTAAATTGGATGATGTCTTCTGATGTAGCTTCTTTATATTGGTTGATCATTTTCTTCAAAGCACCACGCTGGTCGATTGCTAACGCGCTAATAATTCCAGCTTCATCCGTCAATCGCTTCAAACGTTCCTGCTTTTCTATACTCATCTTCTTCATAGATCTTCACTTATTTCTTTAGTTAATATTGTGGCTATTTCTGTTTTTGATTTTGCTTTTCTCAACTGTTCTGTAACCTCTTTTCGCATCAATGCTCGTGCAACGAGAGACAATAATTTCAAATGAGTCGTTCCTGCTTCTGAATCTGGAATAAATAACGCAAAAATAAAATCAACTGACTGTCTATCTAAACTGTTCCATTCAATTCCTTTGTTCAGTGTGACGATAATCATACTAGGTTTGTTGATTGTTTGAGACTTCGCATGAGGGATAGCAAAACCTGACATTATTCCTGTAGTACCTTCTTTTTCTCTTTCTAGAAGTTTTTGATATACTTCTTTTTCGTCATGAGCGATTCCTAAACAGAATGTTTGCTTTGCTAAAAACTTAAATGCTTCTTCTTGACTATCTAATGGCTGTTGTAAAAAAATGTTCTCTTCATGAATGATTGTCATGATAAGCCTCCTGCTCTTCCTTCTTCGATAACTGTACGATTTGCTGCTTTATTATCCATCTTCTTGTCTTCATCAGTTACTCTTTTCTTTTGGATTAATCCTAGTATCACTCCACCAACGATCGAACCAATAAGAATCGCTGTAACCCATTGGATTTTTCCTGTTACTACAGGTAATACTAAAAAACCGCCATGTGGTGCTGGAACTTGGACGCCAAACAAATAAGTCAAGACAGCAGCAATTGATGAGCCTAACATCATCGTTGGTAATACTCGGATCGGGTCTTTCGCAGCAAACGGAATAGCTCCCTCCGTAATATGAGTTGATCCTAAAATAAAATTAACCAAACCTGCATTACGATCATTGGTATCAAAATATTTACCAAACAATAAAGTAGCAAAACCAGTAATCAACGGTGGTGCAATACAAGCTGCTGACACACCAGCCATAAAAGTCGTGTTTCCTTGTGCCAAAAGAGCTGTTCCTGTTACATATGCCGCCTTATTAATCGGTCCTCCCATATCAAACGCACACATGCAACCAACAATCACGCCAAGAACAAGTGGATTCGAACGTTCAAATCCAGCTAAAAAGCTCATCATTCCTTCATTTATAGCCTTCATTGGACCTGCCAGCAAAGACATCACGATGCCAATAAATGCTACACCAATAACTGGATATAAGAAGATTGCCTTCAAGCCATCTAGTTGTTTAGGTAAAATTGTCAGTAGCTTTTGCAAAAATAAGATAAAATAACCTACTAAGAACCCAGCTAAAATACCTCCTAAAAATCCAGTACCGCCATTCATGGCCACGATTCCACCAACAAATCCAACGACTAACCCTAGACGTTTCGCGATCCCTTCTGCAATATAAGCTGCTAAAACTGGAACCATCATTTCCATTGCTGCATCGCCAACCGTTTTTAACATCGCCGCTGTAGCATTGTATTGTGCATGATCTGGATCAAAAGAATAGATTCCACAAACGGCAAATGAAATAGCAATCAATACTCCGCCAGCTACCACGAAAGGCAACATATGAGAGACACCATTCATCAAATTTTTATAGATGCTACGACCAAAATTAGCACCACTCATCGCTTCTGGTTCTAAAGTATCAGCAGCTTCATTATCTGCTAAGACAGTACCTTTTCCTGCCAATGCTTCGTCAATCAGCCGTTGTGCATCCTTGATTCCTGTACTGACAGAAACATCAATGACTCGTTTTCCCGCAAATCTTTCTGAATGGACATCTTTGTCTGCGGCAATAATAACAGCATCTGCCTGTTTGATTTCTTCAGCCGTTAATTCATTTTCGATCCCAATTTGTCCATGGGTCTCTACTTTGATCGTGATGCCTTTTTTCCTAGCTGCTTGTTCTAATGCCTCTTGCGCCATGTAGGTATGCGCAATTCCTGTCGGACAACCGGTTGCTGCAATTAGTTGATATTTTCCCATCTTTCGAACCTCTCTTCCCTGATTTTGATTTGTTTACTTAATTCCTCCACATCTAAAAAATCTGTTAATCCTTTGCGAAAAGCGGTTGAGCTGCCTGCTGCTATGCTTTTACGTAACGTTTCATCAAGCGGTCGTCGATTCATGTATCCTGCTAAAAAAGCGCCTAACATGGTATCACCTGCACATGCTGTATTGACAACTTTTCCTTTTGGCGAGTTTCCTCGAAACACCCTGTCTTTCGTAAAAAGAATTGCTCCTTTCTCACCGAGGGATAACAAAACATTTTCTGCACCTAACTCTACTAGTCGTTGTCCATAAACAAAGTAATCTTCATCTGTAACCATTTTTCGTCCGAACCAAGAAGAAAGTTCTTCCTCGTTCGGTTTCAGCAAAAACGGTCGATAGGGTAAACAATCCATGACTTCTTGATCACTACTATCAATAATCAAATGAATCCCCTTTTCCTGACAAATCCGACTGATTTCTATTAAAACCTTTGGAGACAGCCCTTTTGGTAAACTCCCAGAAACACAAAGATAATCTTCTGCTTGTAATACTCTTATTTGATTTAAAAAATTATGGACAGCTGTCTGCGGTATTTCAGGTCCTTGATTCACTAATTTGTATTCTTCTCCCGTTTGATTGACTTGTGTAAATACATTGATACGCGTCATACCAGGCACTTCAATAAAATCTGTTTGGATTTGTTTCTGCTGTAAATAGTCTTCTATATACTTTCCTGTGAACCCAGCAGAAAAACCCAATGCCGTACTTGGGAAATCTAGCATCTATAATACTAGTGACACATTCACTCCTTTTCCGTTTGCCTGAATGTCATCCTCTTTTGTGCGATTTACCATAAAAGGATGCATCTCCTCTGTTTCAATAAATAGATCAATTGCCAAATTCATCGTGCATGTGTAGATAGACATAACCAATGACCTCCTTGACTCTATTATGAAATACGCGAAAGAGAAAATGTTTTCTTAATCGTTCCAACACAAAGAAAACCTTTACATTTATAAACTCGTCGTGCTATTTTTTAACTAACTTTTGGTGAAAGAAGGAAAGAATATGGATCACAAATTAAGTGAAACAGAACAGTACCTCTGGAACTTTATCGAACACCATATCCTAGAGATCCCTAACTACTCCATCGTGAAACTAAGTGAACAAGCAAATGTCTCAACAGCCACCATTGTGCGGACAATGAAAAAGAAAGGCTATGAAGGGTTTACTTCGTTTAAGCATCATCTAAAAGAAGGAGAAAACAAGAACATCAATTTTTCTTTCTTAGATAAAGTAGACAAAGGTATCCGCCGAGCCATTCTAAAAAACGAACAAGAAGTGGTACGTACAATCAATATGTTGGAAATCGGAAACATTGAGGATGCGATACAAAGAATCAAATTTGCTGACCGGGTTTTTGTCTTTGCCCGAGGATTTTCAGAAATGATTGGCCAAGAAATGCTGGTAAAACTTCAATTAACAGGAAAAAATTGTCAAATGCATACTGATCCAGAGATTATCAAAAGCATCAGTCGGAAACTAACTAAGAAAGACAGTGTTATTTTTGTTTCTTTGAACGGCGAGACAAAAGAACTCGTCACCGCCGCAAAGAATTGCTATGATGCAGAGATTGGTTCAATTCTAGTTACAGCCAATCATTCCTCTACACTCAAAGATTATTGCGAGATAAATCTCGTAGGTTTCAAATCAGAAGTTTCTTATTTCCCTGATTATGAAGTACGGTCACGTTTGCCTCTCCAGATCATCGCGAGAATCCTGCTTGACGCCTATGTATTGCGTATGGGGGAGAATTGAGGATATTTGATTTGCGATTGATAACAATTGCTAGAAAAACTGTTAAAAAATGCTTTACGTATCTCGCTACTATAATTTATTAGTCTCATTTTCCATTTTAGATAAAATCTATCGTGTACTTTAGCATGGCTAAAAATACTACAAAATAAATAAACAAAAGGAAATAAAAAAAATCTGGAACAGAAGCTTGTGCTTTCTGTTCCAGATTAGGGTTGATGAAAATTCACATTTTTCAATTCTTATAAGCTATTTAAATCACTTTCTTATTGAACAAAGTTCTAATTATCAACTTACTTGTAAAAACTATTTTTTCCTTAATAAATCAAGGAACGGATTTGCCTTAAATAGAGTAGTAATGGTTAAATAAATAGGCAAAGCAATAGCAAACTGTATCAAATTAGTCAAAATACTACTTGATAAATTACTTGTTAAAGAACGTGTTACTATGCACATAAGTATTCCGCCTAGCAAAAAGATTCCAATTTTACGATATTCAAATTTAAAATCTGTACTCTTTAAGAAAGATCTAGTCCTTACAAAAGTTACAAAACATTCTGCTAAAATATTCGAAAAAACTACACCAAAAAAACCAATAGTTGGTAACAATATTAAATTGGCTACGATATTGATGATGGCCCCAACAATTACTGATTTGTTATATTCCTTGACGTGCCCTATCGGCATTAAATATTGTCTGGAAATTGACATACCTAACGGAATAATTACTATTAGAGCTGAAAAATAAGGAATAACATTATTAATGTATATAAATTTTTCTCCAAAAAACCACGGCACTAATTTGTCATAAACAGCTAGCATACCAAACATAATAGGTATTGAAAAGTATAATTGTAAGTGTATAGTTTTCTCCATCATTCGAACGATTCTAGTCACATTTTCTTTTGCAAAAAAGCCAGTCATATGAGGCAATAACACTAAGTCTAACGTAGTAATAATGGTTATAAAAACGGTATTCAATTGCAATGAGTTAGTGAAATATCCAACCGCCATGCTACCCATAGTAAATCCTAAAAGCGTTTTATTCAAATTTGTATACAACATAATAGCTATTTGCGGTATAAAATATTCAAATGATCCCTTTAAGTGATTAAAGCTATTTCTTATACTTACTTTTACAAAATGAATATACTTAGGAATAAACAGCCAAACACTTATTTGCGAACATACT